>JABDEN010000001.1 GCA_013287025.1 Gammaproteobacteria bacterium
AGTTGAGCCAGGAACGATTTTTAATGCACATCAAACATTTTCAGGTGATTTGAATTGGGATAATAATCCAAGTCCTTTAACTTATCAATTCGAATATTTTTTTTCGACAATAATTAAAGAAAAAAAATCTACAAAAAGAGATCTTGAGTTATGTCTCGATACCGTTTCGTTTACTGAGCACTGTAGGTTTTGCTAGATAAATAGCAATATTTCCACTGTTAAATATACTAAATTTTCTTTCATAGTCCCACTTCGGTTGCGATAACGCGATATACCAAGTTATATTACTCATTTCTAAAAGAGAGTATGCTTTTGTAATTTGTGGTGTGTTCGCAATTAAGTTCATGGTATTAACTCGTTTATTTATGATAGTTTTACGCACATTATTGCTTTGTTTACTTTGGAGATTGGGTCTTGCTATATAAGCAGGCAATCCTGATATGCTTGAAATAATTGTGGCGGAATCAATATTTAAATCATTGGTATCATCAATATTTACTAAAAAAATATCTCCAGGTTTCGCATGTGAGCGAAGATAAAATGCTACTTTAATTAAATCGCCATCCACAGGTATGTGATAATCTTGGTACAACGATGAACCACGGAATAGTTTACTTGTCCGATCTGACAACGGTTTTTTTATTGTAAAAATTACTCCCATAAAGACAATAGCAATAAATATTAATTTGGTATAATTCATTACTGGTAGGGGAATGTTATCTAATATTTTCATGCTATAAACCAGCGTAAAAATAATAAAAACGACATACAATAAACCAAATGGCCTATGTTGAAACTCCGTAAAATCTCCGTTAGCGGCGCCAGGGGCAAAGAGTATTATCCCAATCATTAATCCAACAAGAACAATCGGTATTAAATCTATCGTTTGCCACCCGTATTTTCGATATTTGACAAATAGTGATACTGGATATAAGAATATCCAAACACCGTAAGCCGCTAAAAACATGAATCCAACACCCGCTAAAATTATAATATTCGAATTATAATTTTCTATAATGTGCTTATAAATTTCAGTATAGGAGGTAGGACCACGTTCTAAATGAACAATTTTTAAAAAAGTTAGTACAGCAGATTGTTCTAGCCAAATAGTATGAAGATCTGAATTGAAAAATAAAATTATTAAAAATAATACGAATAAAATTGATATCCATTTCATTATTGAAAATTGATATTTTTTGATAACTTCAATTTGAAGTAAGGATAAAAATATAAACATGGGAAAATATAAAATAAAAAAATGCACTCGAAAAAACATTAAGGATAATGCCAATCCAAATGAAATAAACCATGCACTCGTTAATTTATTACATATCCAGTAATGATAAAATATTATGGAAGTCAGGCAAATCGCTATTCCATAAGCGGTTCCCGATGCAACAAATAAACTATAATGAAATCCAAAAAAACCATTTTTTAACCCATATAACGAACTATCCGGCAATACCATAATAAAAATAACTGCTATCAATCCTGTCAATTTTCCCGATAGCTGTGTTCCTAAAACATAAATGGTAATTCCTAAAAGCAATAATCCGAAAGGTAGCAAAATGGCTGTAGATGCAGATATTCCTGGTAAATGAGAAATTCCTGCGATGAGAGCTGGTAACATAAAAATCGCGCGATGATAAAAAAATAATGTTTCATCAGAAAGCGCAATTGATCCATGCGCGATGGCTTTTATATCAGAAAATTGAGCAATTTCCGTTCCGTGAATGTAATAATCAATCCATGCAAGTAATAAATTAGCGTTTTCAATACTTGGGAAACTTCCCGCAGTTTTCCAAGACCACAAAAGAACATATGATCCTATGAAAAAGAATGACAGGTAATCTGAGAGATTTTCTTGACTAAAAATTTTTTTAAAAACATTCAATTTAAATATAAAAATACTGCAAAGAATTACTATAGACCAACAAAGAAATGCTGAGGTAGCAGAAATAGGAAATAATATTACCAATAAATTCAATACTAAACTTGTCGTGATGACACCTAATATCAACTCTATCAGATTATTACATGGTATGTTAGGCATCCGGCTAATTTTTAAGATGAGATTCCCGGTTGTCATCAGTATCAGGCTAATGCCATACAACTGAAAAAATAATAAAAGATTTACTGATTCTCCAGCATGATTTATTAAAATAAATAAAGAAATTGCTATCATTAAACTTAGCATTTAATTTCCTTATAAATTATTTCCATAACACTTTAAATTCATCATCTTCATTAGAATGCGTATATAACAGAGCTGTGATTACTTCTTTTTCTGCAGTGATTTCATTTTTTGGGATAACGAGATAATATTTTTTATTTAATAAATTCTGTAAAAATGCTATCAAATTTTTTTTATAGGGCCATGTCGCATAAGGTAAATAATAACCTTGAGGAACATATTTTCCTTGATAGTAATATAAAGCATCTATTTTGCTAAGAAAGTAAATTTTATCACTGTAAAATGTCATTTTTTTTAAATCTCGTATATTACATTTTACATGTGGATATTTAATTTTTTTGCTATATATGTTTTGTCCTTGTATAAGTATATTTCTACTTATCCGTTCGGAATAATAATAGGTTAGCAATATAATAAAAAAAATAGGGAGAAGGGACAAAATTCTTTTCTCAATTTGTTTCCATCGATTTTGAGCGATAGACGAAATATTATTAAGCATCAGATCTAATAACAAAAATAAAATTAATAAAATAGATGCTGATATATGTATAATATTGCTCTCATGACTTCTACCAAAAAAATAAACAGAATTAGCAATACCCAGCAGTATTAAAAAAATGCCTGAATGAAAGTAAAGTTCGGTAAGTTTTTTTCTTTGTTGAAGTAATAATGTAAGGCTCGCAGTAAATAATATCGGAATGTACCAATAAAATGAGATTTTAGTAATTTGCATAAAACCAATCCCTAGTTTTTGATACAATAATGCACTTTCTGGAGTGCTATTTTTAAAAATATAAGCGTTTATTATAAAAGTTATGCCAATTATAGTGAAATTAGGTAAAATATAATACGCCTGCTTTAGTATAGCTTTTTTGAAAAATGATTTTTGTCGCTTATTTTCTAATATATCTGCAAAAAACAAAATTCCTAGTAGTTCAAAATAGCTTAATGTATATAAAAATCCAAAATTACGATGTATCACTAATAAAGTTGCAAGTGCCATTCCTAAGAAAATGCTGTAGATACCTCTTTTCATAACAATTAAAACGAGGACAATCCACCAATCCAAGCGCAGGGGAGTTAATTGAAACAATTGAGTGGGATCAATAAATATGATGTACACTTTTGTTAAAATTAAAGATAATAGAAGATAATAAGATAATTTTTTTGAAATGAATAAATCTCTTGCATATAAAAATTCAACGATTATAAGCATATAAATAGATAGCTGACCCATGATTCTGAAATCTTCAAGATGAAGATGTAACTTCATCCAGGCTGCCGCAAGAAAAGATAGTAATAAATCATATTGAAAATAAATATCGGATAAACTAAATCCATGTAAAAGTCTTCCGGCTGGTGAAAAAATAAATCCATAATCAAACATACTAATTGAGGAAGTTGCAACAAAACAAATAGGTAACAATGCTAGCAATAATATTATGATTGTTCGAGATAAAGATAAGTACGATATTTTTAATATGCTCCATAAACAAAGAAGCATAAATATTTCAATAAACCACATGTTTTTACCATATGCGATTTCTGCCATTGGTGGGTGAAAGCCAATCAAAGAAATGAAAGTGAAAGCACATAATAAAAATAATATTTTTATACAATAATTTAGCCAACGCGTTGCACCTATTTTTAATTGGTAAGAATAACTATAAAACCAGAGAAGAATGAATGTTACAGCGAAACTGAACATTACCAAGAAGTACAAAACATAAGCTTCAATTCCGTCATGCTCTATCCAGGACCGAACATGAGGAGCCAATAAAGCAGGATCTATCAATGCATACGTTGCCCATATTTTATTAGAAAAGGTAAAAAAAATTAAATATATAATTAATGTTGCGGTAATACTAGCAAGCAAAATTATAATATTGGATAGAGGGGCATCAGTAAATTTTGATGCAGTGATTGGTGTAGAAAATAGTTGATTATTATCCATTATTTTAACTATTCCTTCTGAAAGTACAATTAATATAAATAAAAGAAATTTGCTCAATACAAAAACTGTTTATGTATTGTTAATACATACACATTAGCTCTAAAAAGATCGCATTTTTGAAATTTAAAAACATCATTCCCTTGAAGCTAAGCAATGTTTAAAAACAAGCGATGCCCATTGAACCTCTGTAATTATAAGCAGGCGCTTTATATTCATCTGCAAAATCCCATAACGAAGCATTCCAAGAGATATCATCTGAAACGATAACACCTGATTTATTTAAATATTTCATCGCTTCTCTAAATTCGAACATCATGTGATCGTATGTGTGGTCTGAATCGTGATAAAACATATCAATTTGACCAACGCGTTCTAATAGTCCCGGCAATAATAACTTCGCATCACCCGATAAAACTTCAAATCGATCACGATAGGCATCAGGGACTAACCATCCGGAATTTTTGCCTTCCGGAATCACTACGCCATAGACTTTGCCTTTCATTTTCCAGTTATCATCGTTTGAATCAAATAGAGGAGGCATATCGATGACATACAACCGTCCATCCGGGCCATTTTTGGCGAGGGCGGCCATCATAAAAGCACTGGATAAGCCATTGCAGACTCCAGTTTGGACAATATTTTTTGGTTTTAATTGGCGAACTACCCAATAAAGAAATAATGCATCATCGAGATTTACCCAGCCCGGTTTATAATAAGCTTGGTATTTATTTTCAAGGTCATTGAGATAGTTTTCAACGTAAGCTTTACGTTCAAAAATTTGCTCAGCATAAGGAACGGTTTTTACTTCGGCTAATGTGTCTCTTAACGTTATAGTCCAATTTGTTTCTGGAATTTCATCCTCGTTAGTCATTTTTTTTAAAGCACGATAAATAGAATTGGTCGTTTTACTTTTAAAATTAAATATTTTTCCAGGGAAATTACGCACGACCGTCGCATCATAATCGGGATGGCTTGTATTAAATGTTTTATTGGCGAATATGAGCGGATGTTTGCTTAGTGCATTCTCAAAGGAATCTGCTTCTCGCTGCAGATGGTTCTTCGGCGGTGTTTGCAAACCATTATCAACCGAAAATTTATTTGATTGATTTCTAGTGATATCAATTAACTCGGATAGTTTACGATTGATTAAATCCGATTGATTTGCGATACCTTCTCTGATTTCTGTCAACATTTTGGTGATTTCTGAAATGTTATCTACAAATCGTCTTAATGACTTTATTAATTGCATATATTCTTCCTTATTTTGACTACTTGTTCCCATCCTAGGCTTAAAATAAAATCTAGTAAAACGTGATCATAAATGACATATTTATCTTTTACAATTGCAAAATGAATTGTTTTCAATATAATCTATTGCTACTATTTTTTTCGATTTTGAAGTAACAAATACGGATAGGAGATCGAATGTATTTAGGGAATTCTGAATGAATTCTGAATCTAGACATCCAGAATTACTGCCTTTAACGGGCTTACGTTTTTTAGCAGCTTTATTGATTTGTTTTGCCCATACTGTCCCTAAAGTTATTCCTAGTCGATACAACGAATTTTTCTCGAGCATAGGCACGGAGGGAATGACATTATTTTTTGTATTGAGTGGTTTTGTTATTCATTATAACTATTCTGCTTTAATTAAAAAAAATGTGTTATTGGGTACCTATAATTTTATAATATCAAGATTTGCGCGTCTTTATCCGTTATTTTTTGTTTGCTTAACGTATGATTTGTTTAGTCAATACAAGCATTCCATTCTTACTCCTTATGTAAAATCTATTATTATTTACTATTTAACTTTAACACATGCATGGTTTTACATTCCCTTTGGAAAAAATGCGTTAATCTATCAATTAGGATTAATGCCACAAGTTACTTGGTCAATTAGTACAGAATGGTTCTTCTATCTTTGTTATCCAATAATATTATTTGTATTGCTGAGAAATTCAACCTTAAATAAAGCTATTGTGCGTACATGTTTACTCAGTTTTATATTTATGAGCACAGTATTGATTATTGCTTATAATAAAAATCTTATTAATGAGTATGCGATTAGTATTTATGGACCAATTGCGGATAATAACACTAATATACAGGATTCATTTTTTAGATGGTTAATATATTTTTCTCCTTACTCTCGTATTTTTGAATTCATACTGGGTTGTTGTATCGCCTCAATTCATTTCAAGGTAGCTTCCTTCAAGCCTACCAAGAAAGAAGAGTTAATTGGTTACATTGCTATTATTGGCGCCATTATTGGTCTTGTTATTATGCATTATTTTGTATTTAATCCACCGTTTCATTTAAATTTTCTTATTTGTTTACATCAAAATTTTGGTTTTGCGCCATTAATAGCAATCATTATTTTCTGTTGTGCACGCTATAATAATATCATTGTTAATTTGTTTTCCAAAAAATGGATTATTATTGGTGGAGAAATGAGTTATTCAATTTATATTTTTCATTTGCCCATTGCATCCCTTTATTCAGATAATGCGAGTTATGCAAGTACCTTTAAAATAGCATGTGCTGATAGTTATAAATATTTGATAATGTTGGGTACCATTTTTGGTATTTCATATTTATCATATAAAATAATTGAAATACCTTGCCGCAGGTGGTTGCGAAAAAAAATGATGATAAAGGAAAAAATTCCTTTATTGCAATTTAATTAGCAAATGATTCAAATAATTTACGTTTTGGAGCATTGAATCTTAATTCAAGACTAGAACGGCATTTCTTCATTTTCGATGTCGCATATGAACCATGCATTACCCAATTATGAAAAATTACTAAATCTCCACGTTTAAGAGAAGGAATAAATCGAGGAAAACCATCCTCTTGATTAGAATATAAACGTCGTAATTCATCTTCAACGGCATGGTCAACCGTGCCAGTATTCCAATCATGTTTCATTTTTTCTTGTAAATGAGCGAAAGGACCAGGGACAAATTGAATACCTGGTGCCTCGCCCATACAATCATGAAGAGGTATCCAAAAATTAAGTGAATAAGAATGTCTTGAAATAATTGGGCCATCGCAATGCATAGATATTGGTTGTTGCATAAGTTTATTATGTTTTCTACTACACGGAGCGACTTTACGAATGATACTTGACCCTTCGTACCAACCATTTCCTAAAACTGATAAAACAAAATTTCTTTGGATTTTTTTGTTCATCATAATACTATATAAGGACGCGCCGTTATTCAAATATTGAAAGTATAAGGGTTCTATTTGGCCAATTCGAATATTATGAATTAATTTACGAACTCGGGGATCACTAATACTTTCTAATTTATCACTTTCAGAAATTTCCAAAATTTTTAGTATACTTTTACAAACATCAAATGAACGCTCTACTAATTCTGCGAAAGAATCAATATCTTCTACAGGAAGGAAATTGGGGATAACAACACAGCCTTCTTGATAAATCGTTTTTCTAATTTGTCGGATATTAGATTGAATTCCCTGTTCAAAAATAAGATTGGAAACAGAAGAATTCGCATTTTCTCTTCCTAAAATTTTTCTTATAAGCTGTAACATTTTATTTCTCTCCTTAGAAAATTAATGTGCCATACCCATTATCAATTTTACTAATTTTTTAATAATTTTGAAATATAAGGTTAAAACAAATTTTTATCCATTAATAACAAGCGAATTGCTGTGTATTGTAAAATTCTCTTGGATAATTTTTTCAATTTCCCTCAATAAATTTTCTGTATTCAATCCAAAATAATCCAACAACTGTGCCTGACTTCCATATTTATCGGGAAATCGATCGGGTAATCCAAAACGTTTTATGAGGGGAATATCTCTCCCTAAGTTTTCCGTTAAACAATCCGTGATGGCGCTACCGAGTCCACCAATTAATGAATTTTCTTCGAGAGTGATAACGAGATCTGCTTTTTTTGAAAATTGCAGAATGCTTTCCGTATCTAAGGGTTTAATGGTATGACAATGTAAAACGGTGACTCCAACAGAAGATTCTTCAAGTTTTTTCGCAATTTTCAATGCGCATTGCGTCATGATGCCGGTTGTAATTAATAACACGTTCACATCGCTGGATGTTTTATGCATTGGAATTATTTTGCCAATCGAAAAACCTTTGCTTTCATCACTAATAATTTCGTCGCCACCTTTTGCGAGACGAATATAAATCGGTTGCGGCCAATCGAGGGTTGCTCTCATCAAACGCTTCATTTCTTCGGCATCAGAGACCGAAACGACGGTCATGTTCGGGAGGGCACGCATGATGCTAATGTCTTCTGTGGCAAGATGTGTCGGTCCGAGAGGGGCATAAACAACGCCGCCACCATTACCAATTAATCGCACCGGTAAATTATGCATGCATAAATCCACTGCAATTTGTTCATAGCAACGTCGCGTAATAAAAGTCGCGATAGTGTTGACATAGGGAATAAACCCCTCCATCGCAAGCCCCGCGGCTAAACCAATGATATTGGCTTCATAGACTCCTTCCATGTAAAAGCGATCAGGAAATTCTTCTTTCATTTTATTCAATAATCCTGGGCTTAAATCGGAACCGATAAATACGACACGCGGATCAAGCTTTGCTAGTTCATATACCATATTGACACATGTCTCACGCATGCGGCGCCTCCAATGCTAAATACATTTCTTGAATGGTCTCGGGAGTTAACTTTGCTTTATGATGCCACGAAGGATTGTGTTCGGCGAAATGCATGCCTTTTCCTTTTACCGTGTGACAAATAATCATGGTAGGTTTGTTTGATTCACGAGGTAAGTGCGTTAGCACTTCCCGTAATTCATTGACATCATGGCCATTAACTTCGAAAACGTTAAAATTAAAACTCCGCCATTTATCTGCGAGCGGTTCTAAATCTTGTATGTCTTCCGTTTTTCCTGCAGATTGAATTTTATTGTAATCAACCATGGCGATGAGGTTATCGAGGCGATGTTTGCTGATGCACATCGCGGCTTCCCAGACAGAACCTTCATTTATTTCTCCATCACCCATAATCACAAATGTGCGATTTTTTCTTTTTTTAATTTTTGACGCGAGAGCAAATCCTAATCCGACGGATAAACCATGGCCTAATGAACCCGTGGAGGTTTCAATACCGGGTATTTTATTGGCTTCCGGGTGACCCCCTAAGATAGAGTCGAATTGACAAAAAGTATCAAGATGATGGATATCGAAAAATTGTTTATCCGCTAATAAAACATATTGCGCAATACAACCATGCCCTTTGCTTAAAATACAACGATCGCGATCTTCCCAATTTGGATTTTTCGGATCGAAAGTCAAAATATCATCGTATAATACACGCAAAATTTCAATGAGTGATAAAGTAGAACCTACATGGCCGCGATTACCGCCTGCCAGCGTTCGACATACCAATTGTCTTAAATAAATAGACCGCGCATCTAATGCAATGTCAGATGCTTTATCTGCATGGGATTTCATAAGCACTTCCTTGTTGTTGTACAGTCAATAATAAAGCTTTTGCTCTACTCAATTGCTTTTGTTTCACGACAGCTAAATCTTCGTTAAAAGTACCGGCGTGCTGTCGATTTTGCCAGAATGTTGGAATAAATTCATTTAATAAAATGAGAACCCACCGGAGTCCAAATAAAGGTTTGGTGAGATGAAAGCGTAATTCAAATGTATCATCTTGATAAATATCCATAAGACCTTTAGTAAATTGTAGCTGTTGCGATTCTGATAAATGCATCTTAGGATGCCAAATGATATCCGCGAGTAATTTGACAGGATCATCCCAGCCAAAATAGTCAAAATCAAAAAAATAAAGTTTTCCTGACTTATCGCGCAGACTGTTATGAAAACCAAAATCAGCGGGGATGAGCGATCTTTTTCTCGGTGCTAACACTTCATTGATATTTAATTGATAATTGGCATACTCGAGCTTGACTTGTTGTTGATAAAATTCAAAAAAAGGGGAAAAATCATTTTTAAGAAATGCATCCAGTAACGGCTCATTTTGCGCAATTAATTTTAAATTTTCTAAACGCCGATTAATTTGTGCAAGTAAAATTTGTAAAGATAGACAAGCTTCAGCGGCTTCTGGTAATTCTGTCGCTTTAGAATTTAAACGATAGACATCATCTAAAAAACGTATTGCGTGCGCAATGTCATCGGCTGAATACGTCGATGGAATGTCTCCATCCACCCAATCGATGATAAGCCAACGTTCACCCTTGTCAAAAGTATGTAAAGAAGGAACCGAATCAATATTATTTGAATTTAAAAATTGATACACCAATAATTCGGACGCTAAACGATTTCGCTGCTGTGGGAGAGCTGGGGGATAGGTTTTGAGGGCCCATTTTTTTCCATTGGCTTCTATGCAATAAACAAGACTATTACCGCCGCCAGACTTCGATAAAATACGAATATCATCATTGCTAAGTAAATTTTTAAGTGCTGCCACTTGAGCGGCTGACCAATTATATTGATTAAATGAAGAATGCATTTTTTATTTCTATCCAATTAGCAAAACATTTTATTGATGACGGTTGTTGTCCTTGAAATAATAATCGCTCAATATGATTTGGAAAGGAGGGGGACTCAAAAACCTCGATTAAATCATCAATAAAATGCGTGCAATCTAATTTTTTTATTCGCATAATTTTTTTTTCACGGGTGTTTTCAAAAAAAATATTTTTTTCTAAAATAAAGGGGGGGTCATTATTCAATAAATTTTTACGAAGCAACCATTCTCGCGCAGCATCACGCAAATTGACATCAGTAAAATGACCTTTTTTTGTTTTATGACTGACGATGTAAATTTCAATGGTAGGATCTGCGTTACAAAGAGAAATAAAATCGATAAATCCATCGAATAATTCAGCGTTATGAATCAATTCTCCATACACTTTCCCTTGCATCTTTTGCCAAATCGTTTCGCCATCGGGTAATTGGCGAATGAGGTCACGTAATTTTTGTTTTGTGACTTCGTAATCTTCAGGGATTAATTTCCATTCCTTTGCTAAATTGGCAAATACATTATCATAACAAATAATAGTATTATCAAAATCAATGCCTATTTTCATTTTGCCTCACAGCATAATGCAAATAGATAATGTGCCATAGGATAAAATCCTGTATGAACGACTTCGTCATTCATCGAAAATATAAAAACATGATGAAAATATTGTTGGAAAAATGATTTATAATCATTACCCGATTTACAATTAATGTGCCCAGCTTTGCTTTGCGGAGAAGCATAATTTTGTGATTCTAAAGTAGGTGCACCGATTATCACAACACCATGTGGCAAAAGAGATTGTACAATATGATTCATATACAAATGTTCTTTTGTATTTGCAATATGTTCTATCACATCCAAACTATAAATCGCATCATATTTTTGTGAGAGAGGCCCCGTTAAGATATCATGGATATTTGCGTCCATTAACCATTTCGCATCCGTTCGATTTTTAATATCCTGAATAAAAATAGGGTCAATATCATAAACATGTAATTGATTCACTTCCTGTAACACGATTCGGCTGCCAAAGGCATCTCCACAGCCAATTTCTGCCGCTTTATTTTTTCCCGCTAACATTTTTGCGACAAATTTGTATCTGGATAACATAAAAGTTAATCGACGAGGATCATCATGCCATACCTGATTAGACATTAAGCCTAAAGTGGTTAAGCCTTTATTATTCACAATTTCAAGGCAGTTATTGTATTGTGGTTCTACTGTGCTGACCGACATAATGAATCCTTATGTTTTATGATCTAAGAAATTTTCTACACTGCAAAATAATTTTATATGGAAATAATCGTCCAATTTTCACGACTAATTTATTGTTGATAAACGATTTCCATAATAAAGCAAAACTAAAAAATTGGCGAAAGGTAGATTGATATAAACATAAAGTCATACAGCGCAATGAATAAAAGGGCAATAATGCGGCTTCTTTAAAATCTATCCAAAGTTCTGGATATTGTTGTTTTATTAATTCGATTGTATTAATCATGACTTCTTTTTGTATTGGCCAATTTTTTTTATTTTCTGAATAACTTTCTTTACGCATGTGAATATGTGTGAAGAGCGAATCGCTATAAAAAAAACCCTGTCTTAAAGCGATTACAAAATATAAAAGCCAGTCACTATGCCATCGTGTTTCTGGATATAGCATTCCAGCTTTAACCACTGCTTCTCGTTGCATAAACATTCCACCACCACCGTTAAATCCTACATATTGTTTTCGAATAATGGATTTAAAATCTTCCGGTGTAGTCACTCTATTTTTGGGGAAGGGTAGTGTTCTCAAAAATGGTGCAATCATATCAAATCGATCTATATTTGCATTGCCGCATATCAAACCAATATCAGGATTTTTTTTTAGTATTTGTCGTGTTGTTTTAACAATGTTTTCATCATAACTATCATCGGCTGCGCACAAAATAATGTAATCACCAGTCGCATGTAGAATACCAGTGTTTAATGCCTTGCTAACCCCTTGATTATTTTGATGTCTAACTAATTGAATGACTGGGTTATGCGCCATGAAAGAATCGATGATTTTTAGGCTATCGTCAGTAGATCCATCGTCGACAATAATGATTTCATGAAAACTTTCAGTTTGATGTAATAATGAATGCAGCGCCTTGGGTAAAAATGTTGATGAATTATAATTTGGTACAATAGCACTGAATTTATATTTATGTAATGCATTAGTCATGGAATAAGTTCTTCATGGGGTTTGAGTTCTAAAAGAATATTAGTGCAATGCTTTTCTTCATTATTAAAGACAGAATGAAGAATGTTTTTGAGTAAGGAATAAAATACTACAGGTATCATCAAAATAACAAACAATAATAATTTTATTTTTTTATTATAAGCATATGTCACTTTTAATTGATGCACTAGATTTTCACCTAAATGAGTAAGATTATTGTTTATCGTATGTATTTTGGTAATTTTAAAAGGAGAATTTTCTATAGGCTTCATCCTAAGGATAAATTCGGCCGAAAAATTATAACAAATGCGTGATTGAAAATTTTGATCATTAGGTATGATAATTAAAAGTTGCCCATCACGTTCTAATAATTGATAAATCATTTTTAAAGTTTTTTTAATGCCTTTTATATTTTCCATGCGTAAAAATAATATACAAAATTTGTATTTAACTTTTTTTAATGTTTTTAATTTATCTTTAGCATTCAATAAATTTTTAGCATGAAAATGATCTGAAATATTTAGTGACTTTTCTAGCCATTCTCGATAGTGCATAAAATTGGATTCATACGAATCATAAAACACTGCTGTTTTTGTCCAATTTTCTGCAATGATGAAAGATTTAATTTTCTTCTTTATACGATGATATTCAATCCATCGATGATGAAGTAAATATACTAAAGGTGGCTTCCCAAATATTTTAAGATAAAATTTTCTGGTGGGGGTATTGTCAAGTACCGTTAAATTTACATAATCATACTGATGTGAATTTTGCAAAACTGATCTTTGTTGATGAAATGATTTTATTGCACCTAGCCAATATGGATGGTTGAAGTGGGGTTTTGTTTTATATTTTTTAAGTTTTTGTAGTTTAAGGTGAACTAATTCATCTAATTTATTTTCAATTTGCTTAGTATCTTCTTCTTGTAAGTCTTTGGTATGATAATAAATGGTTTTTTTAGCATTATCACGGTGCTGTGACGTAGTCCATTCGGCGAGGGCAGAGGCGAGTCTATTAAAATTATATTTTCCTGATTGTGTAAACTGTAAATCTCGATCTCTAGGTTGTAATTCAATTACTAAATAATCATCAGAATCGTTAATAATTGCGATATTTCCCGATGGACACATTTCTGGAATAAAAGAATAATCGCAAGAAGCGCCCACCTGATAATCCATTGTTTCAGGTTTAATACATAACATATGCAATAAATAGAAACGACCCGCGAGCAAATCATCGTTATATTTTAAAAAAAATCGATTCGCATAATAATTATGCGTCAAATTTTGATGATATATATTCGTGTAAGACACAAGGTGTAAATGGTTCAAACTTTTTTTAAGTAAGTCTCTTGGTTTAATCGATAACACTTTTGTTTTATTATCAATTTGATTCATTAAAAAAGGTTTAATTTCTTCTTCTATGACCTGAAAATTACCTGCGCAAATTCCGCTATATCCTTTTTTCATATAGCGCATTAACCCTATAAATGAATCATCAGCCATAATGTAATCAGCCGTGAGAAAAATAAAATAGGTATTTAACATATCTAACCCTGTATTTTTCACCGCACGATCATAAGCTAAAGTCAGGGTCGTTGAATAATTACTAAATATAATTAAATCATCAATGGAAATAAATTCGACGGTACATATCTGTTTTAGCATTGTAAAAATAGGGTTTTTTTCAAAAATCGGTATATCATCTTTCGTCGTTAATAAAACAAAATGTAGCGGATATTCGTTCGCTAATGCCGGAATATTGCCGGGTGCAAGCAAAGTACGAATATTGAGTTTCAAAAAATCATTAATAAATTTTTCGCCCCATAAGACGACGAGGATGCGAACTAGAATACTTTTATTTTGTGATACTATGGTTTCCATTTTTTTTATCTTAGCTCAATTTGCTGCATTTTTTTAATATTATAATAATTAGCATTGACGAGTGGATCTTGAACGTAATTTTTATCAAATGCATTTTTTAAATCATTAATCGCATTTTCAATAGTATATTTTGGAGTAAAATTAAGTTCATTTTTAATTTTGTCAGAAGAAACATGGTAAGAACGATTATCATCAGATGATACTACTTCGATGGATATTTCCTCATCAAATTGTTTTCTTACTAATTCTGCAATCTCACGCACTGCTAAGTTTTGATAGCCCACATTAAAAATTTTACCCATGATATTTTCTTTTTTTGCTTTTAAACAGCATAAATAAGCATCTGCCATATCTTCAATATGAATATTTGGTCGTAATTGATCACCGCCAAATACTTTAATTTTTTTATTGTAGTAGGCATGCATCGTTAAAATATTTACGGTTAAATCTAAGCGTAACCGTTCTGAATAACCACAAACTGTCGCAGGGCGAATCACCATGGCTTCGAAAGTATCAGTCATTTCCTGAAAGAGAATTTTTTCACAATCTGCTTTATATTTTGAATAATCGGTCAATGGTTCTAAAGCTAAATCTTCCGTGACATTTTTTTCTTTTTTTACGCCATAAACGGAAGAAGAAGAGGCATAGATAAAACGTTTCACGCCACATTCTTTAGCGGTACGCACTAAAGGCAAAAAGGCATCTAAATTGATTGATTTCCCGAGTGTCGGATCTAAATCGAATGAAGGATCATTCGAAATACACGCTAAATGAATGACGGCGTCACAATCTTGCATTGCCTTTTTTACGGCTTCATTATCCCGAATATCACCTACGATTTCCATTAAATGTGGGTGATGATGAAGAGATCCAAAAACATTTCTTCCATAGATATATAAATCTAAGACACTCACCTCATAACCTTCAGATAACAGCTTTGGTATTAATCGACTTCCAACATATCCGGCACCACCGGTTACCAATATTCGTTTAAATTGATTTGTCATTTATGTTATTCCTTTAATCTGCTATTGCTAAAAGAGGTTCTGGGCTTTTTTCTAGAGAAATATTTTTCTTGGCCATGGTGTAGTCAAGAATGGCATGACCTAATCCTGTATGCGCGACTTCGACATATCCATACTCTAGTGATGCAATGTAAAAATTGAGGTCCCCGGAGAGATTTAGTGGATTTTTTTCCTTAAAGCCTGAATAGGTAATAACCTTACATCCTAATTTTTTTGCAACTGATACAGCATTGAGGATGTTCATCGAACGCCCTGAGCTACTAATCGCAATCAAAGTATCTTCTGGTTTTGCATGATATTCAATTTGTTTTGCAAAAACATATTCGTAGCCATAGTCATTGCTTAAGCATGTTAATGCAGCAGCATCAGAAAAAGCGAGTGCAGGTATTCGGCCGTTTTTCGAATAATCGATGGCTAAGTGACTGGCAATGGCAGCACTGCCGCCATTACCAATCATAATCACTTTACCTTTTTTTTCATGCGTTGATTTGACAAAATGAAAATGACGTTCAAAACCTTGTTCAAGATCAATCGTATTATTTTGTAAATCAGTGACAGTTGTTGTCAAAATTAAACGCTGTAGTGTATCAAAATAATTTTTTATCCAATTCACATCAATTCCTTTTTAGTTATAGATAAAAGCGAGTGCTAATTTTGATTTATGATGACTGCACTTTCTGACTGCAAACAGTTAAACCATACCTTAGTAACATCGGCAATCTTTTCAGGCGTCCACACTGGCGCATCTTTCCAATAATGAATTTGTTCTAACATATTTTTAACACCTTTTTCAATAGAGATTTTTGGGTGCCAATGTAATGTCGATTGAATTTTACGAATATCCGCCCATGTCGTATCAGGCTCTCCTGGTCGTTTAGGAATATGAATGGTTTTTTTACCACCCAATAATTCTACCAAACGATTAACGGATACGGGCGCGCTACCGCTGCCTACATTGAAAATTTCACCAGAGACCGAACTATTGGCGGCACAAAGGATCGCATCTACGACATCACTCACATAAGTGAAATCACGGGTTTGGTTACCATCTCCCACAATAGTCAAAGGTGCATCAGCGAGTAATTGCGCCAAAAATACCCCGAATACTGCGCCATAACTACCTGAGGTGCGTGCTCTCGGTCCATAAACATTAAAGCAACGTAAGGAAATAGTCGGCAATTTATAAACAGAATGCCAATGAGAAACTAATTGTTCGCCTAGGTTTTTTGTTAGGGCGTAAGGATATTGAGGAGATATTTTGGCTTCTTCAGATGTCGGAAATTCTGTTGGAAATCCATAACAAGTTGAAGAAGCGAGATAAATAAACCGTTCGACTTTATGTAAGCGCGCCGCTTCTAGCACTGCAAAAGTGCCATCCACATTGGAGCGAAAATATTCTAGTGGATTTTCAATGGAGGGCACGATATCAGCTCTGGCTGCAAGGTGAAACACACGTTTAGCACCCTCGCAAATGTTATTGATTAATTCAATATTGGTGATGTCACCTTCAATAATCTCGAGATTGGGATGATGAATATGATGGCTTAAGTTTTTTTTATGTCCCGAAACAAAGCTATCTATCACTCTTACATGACGGTCTTCTGTTAATAAGCGGTCAACAAGATGACTACCAATAAAACCTGCGCCACCCGTTACTACATCAATTGATTGGTGATTACTCATTTTTTTAAATTCCATTTTGTAAACATATATTTAAAACGTCAGCAGGTTGTAAGGGGATTTCTCCACAAAGGGCAATTGTATTTGCACAATCTAAAGTTGTAAAGGAAGATAAAAAAGATCTTTTTATCCCACTATTGAGTGCGCTTACCGGCTTAACGAGTTTTTCTAAACATCCAAGCCTTCGCGCTAATTTTTTTGCAAAATCGTAGTAGGAAATATCAATGGTTCCAGAAATTTGATAACACCCTGTTATTTTCTTTTCTCCTAAGGTAACAAGTAGCGTAATGACTTGGCTTAACGCGACGGGTGCCATCATCATATCGTGGAACGCTTCGATGGGTAACTCTTGTTTTAGGCGCATCATCCAGTTTTGGAATAAAGGTAGCTGAAGAGAAAGAACTTTTGTTAAACGCAGAATTGTCCATTGTTTACAGTGTTTTTGGATGAGTGTTTCAACGATGACTTTTTGACGGCCATATTCATTCGGTGGACGATAAGGAGTAGCATTTGTTGCATACGACACAACACCTGAAAAAACTTGGTTAGTGGAAAGATAAATTATATGAGAGCCAGTACTTGATAAATGTTCTATTAATGCGAACATTTTAGTGACATTAATTTCATAGGTAGTTTCTGGATTTCCCTCGCATATTGCCATTTTAGAAACGCCAGCACACAAATAAACAATATCAAATTTTTTATCAAGAAAAACCCAAGACGCTGGAGGATCTAATAAATTTAAATAAAATACTTCCGAATTTGTTTTTAGAGGATGATGTGTCGTGCCATATACTGGAATTTGTTTTGATTGAAAATCTGCATATAATGCAGATCCAATCATGCCATTAACACCTACCACGAGAACATTATTCATATAAAAACTTAAGAGAAATAAATAAAGCCATAATCACCGTGATATCCCCATTTTTCAAATAACCATTTCCATCCATTGGGTCTGAAAAAAGATTCACATGTTAATTGCCAGTATAGTAAATTTGCTTTTTCATTCTCATTGCGATAGGACTCGACGCAACACCATTTTGATTTTTTTCCTACGCGTTCCATTTCTTGAACCGCGCGTTCTAATTCATCAATCGACAGATTATGAAAGGTATTTATAGAATAAACAAAATCAAAAGTATTATCTTCCCAAGGTAAATGCGTGCAATTACCTACTTGTAAATATTCTTTTATCTCGGGTTTAGCATTGTCGATTGCATATTGCGATACATCGATACCTGTGACGCTAATACCGGGGATGACTTGCGTAAATTCATAAAGCAAAAAAGCTTTTCCGCAGCCAATATCTAAAATTCGGTCGGAAGATTTGAGGTTATAATGATTTGCAATATCTTCTGCAATAGTTCGCCATCGACTGTCATAATGATATCCTCCATAACCATAGTTTCGATCGCCATCCCAGTAATCAAAACCCCAGTTTTTCGCTTTTGTCGCGCATATGGCTTTATCAACACTTGTCACTCTTTCAATATAATTCCGTTTGGTATTTTTTTGATATTTTTCAAGGAAATTTAATTCTTTCATCTGAATTCCTTTTGTTAATGAAATTATTTTAATAAATGCATAATGTATTTAAGCAAAGTAACTTTTTCAATAAAACTCTTATTACCGATGATATTGACCGCAAGCGATCCGACGACATTACCAATAAAACCAACTAAGTCCGCTGGCGCTTTTTGTGATGCGAATAAACTGGTAATGGCCAACACGGCATCGCCAGCTCCCACACGATCTTTCACCGTAGAAGCAAAAGCGGGCGTCGAAAATATTTCTTCATCTTTTTTGCATGAAAGCGTGCCCATGACGCCTCTCGTCACTACAATGTGTTTGTAATCAAATTCTTTCATGATTTTGTTTATCTGCTCTAACGTGCAGATATGTTTTTGTCGAAAATTTAATTGTAATTCTCGATTTGCAATACAAACATAATCTGCTTTTTTATATTTTGAAATACAATTAAAACCATGATTGCTTGCATTTGCTTGTGTATTGACGGCTAGAAACTTCGCATTATCTTCGATGAGATGAATGGAACTCGTATCTAATAAACCATGTCCATAGTCAGCAACAACAACCATATCATGAGATGATAATTGTTTTTTTAAGCTGTCTTCAAATTCTATTTTTTCATCTTTATTAAAATAACAATCATCCATTTCATAAATTTCAAATAATTTTTGTGATGAATATTCTTCGATATAACGACGCTTAACGATGGTGGGCGTTTCTTTTTTATAATGAAAAATAATATTGACATTTTCTCTAATATTTTCTCGAATAAAAGACTCATATTCGCCTTTTTCCCCTAACATTGTCACGCATGTCACTTCAGCGCAGAAATTGCTGAGATGATTCGCAATAGCAAGAATTCCGCCAATAAATAATTCTTCACGATGGTATTTGGTGACGAGAATAGGTTCTTTCCCGGATTTTCCGATGGCTTCGCCGTAATGATAGATATCGATGATTGCTTCACCGATTAATAATACTTTTGATTGTTTCGCATTTTCAAAATATTTAAATATTTCATCAATATGATATTTATTTTTAAACTGTTCTAAATATAATAAAACTTCTTCTGAATGTGGGGAGAAAAATCGATTTAATAAAGAGGAAGAACTAAAAGTAATATCATGGGTAAACTCTAATTTTCCACCAACAGAATTAACCGCCTCTTCTTCTTCTGAAATTTTCCCCGTGATATCTTTGTCAGCGTTTTGGTATTCGATCCCTTTTATATAATAATCCGGTTTGATGGTAAGAATCGCCGGAATTGCGGTTTGATTTGAATTGATAATGACATAGTCTACGCAAGAAAGCGCCGCTAGTGCCTCTGCGCGAAGCGTTTCTGTAAAGTGCGGTCTTCCGGGTCCTTTATTCACGAAGGGATCACTGGTAAGAGTCACTACTAATATGTCACCTAATTTTTTGGCACTTTGTAAGTGCTTAACATGTCCAATATGTAATAAATCAAAAACACCGTGGCATTGCACAATAGTTTTATTTTTAGCACGCCTTCCTGCAAGCATGCGGGTAATATGATTTAAGCTAACAATTTTAGAATGTGGATCAATTGTTGATTTATGTATTAATTCCGTTTCAGGTGTTTTATATTTTTTTTCATTAGTGACTGTTAGATTTTCCATGAGTATTTCCTATCTTACTTAAAAAATGTCGTGTCATGCCAGCATGTTTTGATGCCCCCTTTAAGCATGCTGGCTGGCATCCAGGCCGCTATGGATGCCAGCTAAAAACATGCTGGCATGACAGATTTCTTTTTTCAGTACGCAAAAGTTACCTAATTCAACCATGAATTGATTTCTGGGGATGATTCTATTCAATCTTAAAATATTTTCAATTCTATCAATATCTTTTTTATCTCGAATGGCTAAATCCTCTAATGCCGCGTGTAAAGAACAATCGTGATGTAAAATAACTTCATAAATTCTCGATCGTTTTTCTGCTGACTCTGGCAACATAAAAATACTACACATCACAATTCCTTCAAGGGATGCAATATTATTTAATATGTCTTCTAATATCATGTAACACGCGGGCATTTTATATTCTGTAGCGCTTAACAAATAATGCAATTGATTTTTTTGACAATAACTACGTATTAAAAAATTTTGTAAATTTTGTGGAAAATCAATATCCGCATAGGGTCGACTACCAATATAACCTCGATAACCTTTTTTAATATTACTCATAAAATCCCGTTGGCAATTGATAATCTAATCCTAGATATGTCAAAGGACGAATCATAATAGGTTCAAAAAATTCACCTAATTTTTTTCCCTCATAAGGTGTTAAAATACTTTTGAAACGACAATTCAGTGACCATCGTGTTTCAGCTTCCATATTCACACGATTGCCGTGCATGACATTTTGGGAAAATAATAAGAGATGTTCAAATGGTACATTAATAAATTTTGCTTTATTTTCTACACTTTGATACAAATCTTCGCTGCTTTTATTGGAGAATTGATTGAAATTAGCTTGCGTCTTTTCATCAGTCTCAGCATCAATAATATACATCGATTTGGTAGCATAACAATTCACGAGCGGTAACCACAGCACAATTTCGTAGGGTGAGTCACCAGCCCACACATCGGCATGAATAGGGAGTAATGAACTATCATCTTTCGGAAACTGAATACTTAAGTTAATTCTTCTTTGCATCGCTAATTCATTGCCGGCGAGTGCAATTAAGCTGTCACGTCCTACTTTAAAATACATTTCCCGAAAAGAAACATCACGATTCATTTCTGTAATAACTTTCAAACGAAAATCATTGAGTTCCGTCACTGAAACAATTTCATGTATGTGATTCAGAAAATAATCTATTTCAGCGTCGGATGGGGTGGGGTGGCGAATGATATTTGCAGCGACGTGTGCGATTTTTCTACGAATAGTATGTAATGCATCTTTATCTTCAACGGGCGCAACAACATGTTTATTTTTTAAAAATTCCCTTGCAATTTTTTTTTCAGAATCCGTGTAAAATTCACTCAAAATAGCATTCCCTTTAATAAAAAAATACGCATTCAAAAATTGCAAGTGATTTTACATCAAATATTTTCAATCAGCAAATTGAAAAAATCGGTAAACTTTATACATGTATTGTTGTTTACAAGAAAATCCCATGTTAAGCTCATGCGCTTTAGAAACTAAACCTATAAGCTGATTTTTATGTCAATGGAATTTGATGCTTCATTAAAAGATGATAGATTAACCATTTTTACCAGCGATTTTAACGCAGCGCAATTAGCCGGCATGGATTTATTAGATGGAATAAAAAAATGGCGCATATGGTTAATGCTCGCTTATCAGGATGTGCGATTACGTTATCGTCGTTCCGTCCTCGGCCCTTTTTGGCTCACTATCAGTATGGCCATTACTGTTTTTAGTATGGGTTATCTTTATAGCTATCTTTTTCATATTGAAGTACAAAAATATTTTCCTTTTCTGGTGGCAGGTATGCTGGGATGGGTTTTAATATCAACGGTAATCACTGACTATTCCGATGCTTTTATTATGGTTGAAGGTTTAATTAAACAAATTAAATTACCCTATACCGTACATATTCACCGAATTATTGTCCGTAATATTATTATTTTTTTTCATAATATTATTATTATGTTACCTGTGATTTTCATTTTTAAACTACAATTAAATTTCTCCTTATTACTATTGATTCCCGGAATGTTATGTATATATATTAATGCCATGACTTATGGTCTTCTGCTCGCCATTCTCGGCACAAGATTTCGAGATATTTCGCAATTGGTTCGAAGTTTAGTTCAAGTCATTTTTTTTGTGACGCCTATTATGTGGAATCCAGAAATGCTCAGCGAAAATAAGCGCTTTATCATCGACTGCAATCCTATATATGCATTTCTTGAACTTATTCGACAGCCGCTTTTGGGAGGGATGCCATCTTTAAAGAATTGGTTGATGGTAGTGATGGTGACATTTATTGGCATCTTCGCATCAGCGCTACTGTTCACGCGATATCGCGCTCGTTTAGTGTATTGGTTATAGGTTGAGTGATGGCAAGAATTGAATTAAAAAATGTTTCCGTGGAATTTCCCATTTATAACGTGAATGCCCGTTCCTTAAAAAAACAATTTATACGACTAACCACGGGTGGAAATGTCGCTAAAGATGCGAAGCAACGTATTACGGTGCGATCTTTAAATAATGTTTCACTTTCTCTTCGACATGGAGATAGAGTAGGGCTGATTGGAAATAATGGAGCGGGAAAAAGTACATTATTAAATACACTTGCCAAAATTTATGAACCCACCGCAGGCAAAATTCAAATTGATGGAAATATTTCTCCACTGTTAAATTTGACGCAAGGTATTGAGCAAGAGTTTACAGGATATGAAAATATTGTTATTCGCGGAATTATATTGGGGCTTTCACGAAAACAAATTGATAGCAAAATTAACGATATCGCTGAACTTTCAGGATTAGGTGATTACTTGTCGATGCCGGTAAGAACATACTCTAACGGTATGATGATGCGTTTGGCTTTTGCTATTTCCGCAAGCATTGAGCCTGATATTTTATTAATCGATGAAGTTTTTGGCGCTGGCGATGCGGATTTTATGATTAAGGCCAGAGCTCGTATGGTTTCATTATTAACGCAATCAAATATTGTGGTCATGGCAACACATTCTGACAATCTGATTAAAGAATTTTGCAATAAAGGTTTATTACTCGAAGCAGGTCAAATCAAATATTTTGGTGCTGTTGAAGATGCATTGGCGTTATATTACCAATGATGATTTATCGTTTTTGACTTTAGTTCTTTTTAAAATATCCTCTAAATACTTTTTTTTATCTTCGACTGTCGGAGGATTGATATTTTGATTTTGTAATCGTCGAGCGCGTGCATGAAATCTTTTTCTAAAAACATCTTTTTTGGGCGAATGATTTTCCGCGAGGACCATATCGATACAATCGACGGGGCAGGGAGCGATGCACAACTCACACCCGGTGCATTCGTCGGCAATCACCGTATGCATAGATTTACTCGCACCCAGAATGGCATCCACTGGACAAGCTTGAATGCACTTAGTACATCCAATGCATTCTGACTCGCGAATAACAGCGCGCATGGGTGGTTTGGATTTTTTTTCCATTTCAGGAATATAGGGTAGGGGATCCAGATGGAATTTTTCTGCGAGTGTAATTAAGCCCTCGACGCCGCCTGGCGGGCAGAGATCGATGCTGGCATTTTCATCCACCAGTGCTTTCGCATAAGGCAGGCAACCTTTAAACCCACATAAACCGCATTGGGTTTGTGGTAAAAGTGCGTCGATGTCTTTGATGGTGGGTTTGTTCATAGGTCTATCCGTCGTCCCGCAGACAAGCCTGCATTGTTGCAGATTTCTCATAGCTCGTCGTCCCGCGGCTTGTCCGCGGGATCCAGAACTGCATCAATGTTGCCACTGGATCCCGCGAACAAGTCGCGGGACGACGGCTGTGAGAAGAATGGTTCAAAACCTGCAAAAACGCAGGACTTGCCGCGGGAGGACGATTACTCAACACTCGCACTCCTCAACGCCTCAATCTCTGCTTTTTCTAAACGTTTGGCCAGAGGCTTAAAGGTTTCAATCGTATGATTTAATAATGGTGTTTGAATATCTGAAAACATCAACGGCGGAACTTTTAAGAACGCTTCTACTTTTTTGGCGGTTTCTGGCAATACCGGTTTTAGATAAATCATTAAAACGCGAAATAAATTGAGCGACATCGTGCAAATAGCTTGAACTTCGGGTAATTGCGCGGGATCTTTCGCAAGCGCCCAAGGTTTTTTCTGATCAACATATTGATTCGCTAAATCCGCAAGTCCCATGATTTCGCGAATGGCTTGACTCAATTGTCTTTTTTCATATTTTGAAGCAATGCCCCCTGCCGCTTTGGTAAATTCGGCGTATAATTCGCCTTGAGACAAATGACCCGATAATTGATTATCAAAATATTTATTGATAAAACTCGCCGATCGGCTCGCAATATTAATAAATTTGCCAATAAAATCTGCATTAACCCGCTGCATAAAATCATCAAAATTCAAATCTAAATCTTCAATGCGTTCATTTAATTTTGTTGCGAGATAATAACGTAAATACTCTGGATTGAGATGATTAAGATAGGTGCGTGCTTTAATAAAAGTACCGCGCGATTTCGACATTTTTTGCCCATCGATGGTTAAAAATCCATGACAGTAAACCGCATTCGGCATGCGAAGGTCCGCACCTTTTAATAAAGCAGGCCAAAAAAGCGTGTGAAAATACATAATATCTTTACCAATAAAATGATAAAGTTCGGTCGAGTTTTCTTTCGTCCAATATTCTTCGAAGGTATATTCAGGATGTGTTAAGGCAAAATTTTGAAAACTTGCGATATAACCAATCGGTGCATCAAGCCACACATAAAAATATTTTGTGGTTTCACCCGGAATATTAAAGCCAAAATACGGCGCATCTCGGGAAATGTCCCATTCGCGTAACCCCATTTTGAACCATTCATCTAATTTATTGGTGACTTGTTCTTGTAAATGTTTTTGGCGGGTCCAGGTTTCTAGCAATTCTGTATAATTTTGTAATTTGAAAAAGTAATGTTCCGATTCTTTTTCAATTGGTTTTGCCCCTGATAAAGTGGAGTAGGGGTTTTTTAATTCGGTGGGTGAATAAGTCGCGCCGCAGACTTCACAATTATCGCCATATTGATCCTTCGCACCACATCGAGGGCATTCGCCTTTAATGTAACGATCGGGAAGAAACATATTTTTTTCGGGATCGAAGGCCTGTTTAATCGTATGTTTTTCAATGTTACCAATAGCCAGGTGACGTTCAAAAACAGTTTTCACCATCGCTTGGTTTTCAGGTGAATGTGTTGTGTAATAGTTGTCTACATCAACTTGAAAATCCCGCAAATCGTTTTCATGTTCACTTTTGATTTGTGCAATTAATTGCTCTGGTGTTAAGTGTAATTTTTCTGCTTGAATCATGATGGGGGTGCCATGACTATCGCAACCGCAGATAAATAAACAAGAGGTGTTTTCTTGCATTTTTTGAAAGCGTGTCCAAATATCGGTCTGAATCAGGCCGACCATATGACCTAAATGTAGCGATCCATTAGCATAGGGAAGCGCGTAGGTAGTAAGGATTTGACGAGGTTGTTGCGACATTAAAATCTCTCAAAAACCATGGATTATAGCAGGTTATGGATTGGATGGAAGCTTCCCCTCACCCACAATAATGCATTGCTTAACTATGCGTCCAATCCTCAATTTTTAAATGAGAAACACGAGAGAATTCTTTAGTATTGTTGGTAACTAAAACTACATCCAAGCTTAACGCGTGCGCGGCTATCATCATATCTAAGGAGCCAATAAGCATGCCATTTTTTTCAAGGGAAGTTCTTATCTTCCCGTAATGGTCTGCCGTGTCTCCATCAAATGGCACAATTTCAAGCGGTGCAGAAAATAACTCTAAGGCTACTTTATTCTTTTGCTGATAATGGCTTTTATAGACTCCATACATTAGCTCAGCAAGCGTTATGGAGGAAATACAAACATCACCCATATCTAGTGTTTTAAATTTTTTAAATACCTTTTCCGGATGCTTCTTGATGATATAAATGCACATATTGGTATCTAACATATATTTCATTAAAAAAGATCTTCCCTTTCTTGTTGTTCCGGTTGTTCCCTGTTATCCATAAAATCATCAGAAAATTTATTGATACTCTCAAATAAAGGTTTCCAAGGATTTTTAACGGGTAGCAAAATGATCATCGTTCCCACTTTTTTAATGAATACTTTATCCCCCTCAAACCGGAATTCTTTTGGCAGGCGTACCGCTTGGCTCTGCCCATTTTGAAATAATTTAGCTATTTTCATAAGCAATTTTCCAATAGTATATATTAATAAGTATATACTATTTAATTATAATATGCAAAAATCAATCCGGATTCGTAATCCCATGACCCTTCAAAATCTCACGTAATGCTTTTAAGGCAGTCATTTGAATCTGTCGAACACGTTCGCGAGTGAGTCCCACCGCGCGGCCAACTTCTTCTAATGTTTGACGTTCATAGTTTAATAATCCAAATCGTCGACAAAGAATTTCACGTTGTTTTTCGTTTAACTCTTGCAAACAACTATTGAGATGTTCGCTAAAACGTTCGTCGATAATAAGTTCGGCGGGATTTGTTTTATGTTGATCCGGAACCGCATCAAGCAAAGGTCGGCTCGTATGATTGGTTTCGTCTCCAACCAAAGCATCCAATGACACCATATGCTCATTCAGCTGCAAGGTTTCTTTCACATCGTCGACGGGTACTTTTAATTTTTTGGCAATTTCTTGGTAGGTTGGTTCGCGATCTTCCGTTTTCATAATTTCGCGTATGGTGGTTAAATAAGTATTTAATTCGCGAATGACGTGAATTGGTAAACGAATGGTGCGGCTTTGGTTCATGATGGCGCGTTCAATACTTTGACGAATCCACCACGTCGCATACGTTGAAAAACGAAAGCCACGTTCTGGGTCAAATTTTTCAACGGCACGAAGTAAACCTAAATTTCCCTCTTCAATCAAATCAAGAAACTCAACGCCACGTTTATAGTAACGACGTGCAATTTTAACGACGAGTCGTAAATTACTTTCAATCATTTTTTTTCGAGCAGCCTCATCGCCTTTTTGAACCAGACGACCGAGTTTTACTTCTTCATCTCCCGAAAGTAATGGTGAAAATCCAATTTCATTTAAATAAAGTTGCGTTGGATCATTGGGTTTTGCTGTATGATCAAGGTCTACGTTTGCAAGTTTTTCTTCAACTTCGAGGTGTGTTTCTTCTTTTTCGATTTTTTCTAATTCTTTAATTGAAGAATCAAAGTCATCATCATGATTGCTTTTTTTTACCATCGTTCCCTCGCAATATTCACTTTCCTATTTCAAATACATCGCAGGATTCACCGGTTGGCCATCTTTGCGTATTTCAAAATGTAACATGACGCGAGTGGTACCACTATCACCCATTTCTGCAATCTTTTGTCCCGTAAGAACGTAGTCACCATCTCGTACAAAAACGCGTTGGTTATGCGCATATGCGCTGAGATAAGTACTATTGTGCTTAATGATAATTAAATTACCATATCCGCGTAAACCACTTCCGCTATAGACAACTTTACCCGCCGCTGTCGCAAAAATGGGATCATTTCTATTGCCGCCGATGTTGATACCTTTATTTTGCGCACCATATTTAGAAATGATAGGCCCTGCGTTTGGGCTTACCCAAAGTTTCACGGGTCCTTTGGGTTCCATCGTGAAAATCGGTTTCGAAATAACGGAATTCTCAGGGGGCACTTTTTTAACGACAGGTACTTCTTTAATCGCCGTAACCACCTTTTTTTTCGGTGGCAAATAAATCACTTGATCTTCATGTACCGTGTAAGGAGGCAGTAAATGATTTCTTTTTGCAATATCACGATAATCCAATCCATAAATCCATGCGATCGAATAAATGGTTTCTTGGAAAGCCACGATATGTTTGCCACTGGCAGGGATGGGTTCGATGGTACTAATTTCGACAACAGGCGCATAATTTTCTGAGTCGGTACACGCTGTTAGAAAAATAATAAAAAAAAGTAAAAGAATTTTTTTCACGATTTTACCCTATGTTTAACGCTTGTACCCATCCAGAAAGTTGCTCGAACACTTCATAATGTGTGAAATCAAGATGTAACGGTGTAATGGAAATAAATCCGGAACTTACGGCATGAAAATCGGTGCCTGGGCCCGCATCTTCTTCGGGACCCGGTTGGCCAATCCAATAAATTCGCCGGCCACGAGGATCCACTGTCTTAATGGTTGGTTCTGCGATATGTCTTGTGCCTAAACGAGTGACTTGAATGCCGCGTAATTGGGAGACTGGTAAATCAGGTACATTCACATTCAAAATCGTATGTTGTGGAAGTGGATCGTTTTTTAAACGTAAAACCAGTAAACGCGTCACTTCGGCCGCAGTATCATAATGTTGACACTTAGGACCCGCGAGTGAAACGGCGACAGAGGAAATTCCTAAAAACCGACCCTCCATCGCTGCGGCAACGGTGCCAGAATATAATACATCGTCACTTAAATTGGAGCCTTCATTGATGCCAGACACAACCATATCGGGCATTTCTTTCAAAAGACCGGTCAACGCTAAATGCACACAATCCGTTGGTGTGCCATTGACGCTATAAAACCCATTGTCTGCTAAAGTCACGCGCAGAGGATTGACGAGAGACAACGAATTGCTTGCACCAGATCGGTTTCGATCAGGGGCGACGACTGTGATGTCTGCAATTTGCTTTAAATTTTTTGCGAGCGTCGCAAGGCCTGGTGCTAAGAATCCATCATCGTTACTTATCAAAATCTTCATGTTTGTGTTAATCCTTTTCAACCACTTGATAAAATGTCTCGTCCTTTTTTATCATCCCCAAATCATGACGAGCGCGGGATTCTACCGCATCAGTATTTTCTTGCAAAGATCGTATTTGATCTAATAAATCTTCATTTCGTGCTTTTAATTGATTATTTTTTTCAGTTTGCGAAACAAATTTTTTTTTTAAATGCAGCATATTCATGACGCCACCGCTATCAAACCACAATCGATACTGCAGAAATAATAATAGCAGTATCAATAATATCGGCAGAAATTTAAATTCGATAAGGCGCATATTGGACGAATCCTTCGTTCTCTGCATTAATATATAATAAACGATTGTATTTTGCGACCCGATCCGAGCGACAAAGCGAACCCGTTTTAATTTGTCCGGCGTGAGTCCCCACTGCTAAATCAGCAATCGTGGTATCTTCGGACTCGCCAGAACGATGTGAAATAATCGTTCGGTAACCCGCATTTTTGGCCATTTCAATCGCTCTCAGTGTTTCGGTGAGTGTACCAATTTGGTTAAGTTTGATGAGAATTGCATTGGCAATATTTTCGTTGATTCCTTTTTGCAATAATTCAGTATTCGTTACGAATAAATCATCACCCACTAACTGAATTTTTTTGCCCAAACGATCCGTTAAGACGCGCCATCCCGCCCAATCATTTTCAGCCATACCATCTTCGATGCTGATAATAGGGTATCTTTGGGTTAAATCTTCAAGATAATCGGTAAATCCATGTGCATCCAAAATTTTGTTTTCTGCTTGCAATACATATTTGCCATCGCGATAAAATTCATTACTGGCGACATCTAATCCGAGGGCAATGTCGGTGCCCGGCGTTAATCCGGCGAGTGCTATCGCATCACAAATACAATCGAGCGCTTCCGCATGACTTTGTAAATTGGGTGCAAATCCACCTTCATCCCCAACGTTCGTATTTAATTTTTTTTGATGCAATACTTTTTTCAAATGATGAAAAACTTCGGTACCATACCGCACCGCATCCGGAAATGTTTTCGCACCAATCGGCAAAATCATAAATTCTTGAATATCTAAATTATTATCGGCATGCACGCCACCATTAATAATATTCATCATCGGTGTCGGCATTAACCATGTGCTTTTATTGCCGAGATATTGATACAACGGAATTTGTTTTGATAAAGCGGCCGCTTTTGCAGCGGCGAGCGATACGGCGAGAATTGCATTGGCGCCTAAACGAGCTTTATTAGGCGTGCCATCGAGTGCAATCATCGTTTCGTCAATTTTTTGCTGATCACAAACATCAAAGCCGCGAAGTTTGGGAGCAATTTCTTCTATAATTCCCTTCACCGCTTTTTTTACACCTTTTCCTAAATAACGTTTTGGATCTTGATCACGTAATTCTAAAGCTTCACGCGAGCCGGTTGATGCACCGGATGGAGAAATGGCGGAGGCTTTTTCGCCATTATCAAGCGTGACTTCAGCGAAGACAGTTGGATTGCCACGCGAATCTAGTACTTCTAGTGCGTGAATATTTTTAATGTGAGACACAATACACCTCATGAATTTTAAATTTGTAATACCGTTTTCACAAATGGAATGGTGAGTTTACGTTGCGCAGCTAGTGAGATTTTATCAAGTGCATCTAAAGCGGCAAATAAAGTCGACATATGGCGCGGACAATGGTTAAGGATAAATTTCCCCACTTCTTCTGTCAACATCATTCCGCGGCGTTCTGCGCGCATCGTTAATACTTCGAGTTTTTCTTCATCCGTTAATGGTTGCATCTGAAAAACAATTCCCCATACAAGACGCGATACCACATCCGGCAAATGCAAGCCTAGCGATTTGGGAGAGACGTTCGCGGTGACAATTAACCTTGCACCTGAATCGATAATGCGATTATAAAGATGAAAAAAAGCTTCTTCCCACGTTTTTTTCCCTACAATTTTTTGTAAGTCATCAATGCAAACTAACTGTAAATTTTCTAACCCTTCTAAAATTTCAGGCGTTAAATCGTGAATATTGCCGAGCGGGATATAAACGGCGGTTCTTTGTTGTAGGTTCGCTTCATGACAGACGGCTTGCAATAAATGTGTGCAGCCTTGGCCGCCATTTCCGTAAAAATAAATGACTTGCTCACCAATCCCTTCCGCTGCGCTGTTCAGCGCTTTTACCAAATGCGTATTTTTGCCGGGAAAAAAGTTATCGAAGGTGGCGTCATCCTTGAGACTGACTCCCAAGGTTAATTGATTTATCATTTTTTCATTTTTCATTGATATAAAGAACTCTCATGATAACGTTCCATTAAGAAACGTAACCATACCATGATCACAGCAGCGATGGGTAATGCTAATAAAACCCCTAAAAACCCAAATAAACTACCACCGGCTAAAATGGCAAAAATGACAATGACGGGATGTAGGCCGATGCGATCGCCAACCAAATGTGGTGTGACGAAAAAACTATCCACTAATTGGCCAATGAGGAAAAGCAGCCATACAAATAAAACTGGTTGAAAATATCCAAATTGCACGTACGCCGCAATGCTTGCGGTCGTCACTCCCACGACAACCCCAAGATAGGGTACGATACTGATGATGCCTAAAATAATCCCCAGAATGATACCAATATTGAGTCCAACGATGGTTAGTCCGATCGAATAGAAAACCGCGATAAAAAGCATGACCAGCAACTGGCCGCGAAAAAAAGCACCTAGTACTTGATCGCATTCTTTCGATAATCGAATAATCGTCGGCGCATTGGCGCGCGGTAAAAGATTTTTAATGCCTTGTACTAATCGTTCCCAATCGCATAATAAATAAAAAGTGACGACAGGAATAAGGATCAGATTCATGAACCAACTGACGATGAGAAATCCTGAGTGCACGATGGTATTCAAAAAAATGCCAATATAACTTCCGGCGGTCGTCCAGTTTTCTGAAAGAGTTTTTTTAATGAGAGGAACATTAATCAATTGTTCATTACCAAAACGTTCGGTGACATACGGTAGAAAACTTAGCTGAAACCATTCAATCATTCGCGGAATCATTTGAATCAATGTATTCAATTGTTTTTGGATAAGGGGAATGAGTAATAAAATGGTAAGTAACAGCATCAAGGATAACAGCACAAATACGAGTACCACCGCAAAAACGCGAGGAATTCGAAATCGCATCAACCACGTCACGAGCGGATTCACGAGATAAGCCAGTAAAATTCCGATGAAAAAGGGCGTGAGTATTGGCGCCAATAAATAAATCAACACAAAAAAAATGATACCAATACATAAAAAGAAAAAAGACTTATTCCACATCATGAAGGATTCCACTGATAGATCAAAGGTTCGGCGTTAAAATCAATTGTGATAGGCAATAATCTCTGACCTAGCGCAATGGCTTCTGTAAAAGAGGCTTCTGTACTTCTCAAACTGACATTTAATAAAATTTCATTGCCAGAAATTTTAGAAATGCCAACCGATGCAACAGGCGTCAAACGGCTTAAATAACGAATGAGTTTGGTAAAATCCGTTTGTTCTGAAATTCCTAGTACGCGCAACCCAATATTTTTTTGAATAGCGTTGGTTGTCACAATACCAAATTTTCCTGAAAGCGTATTGACGGTTTGATCAATGGCTTTTGTTAATACTTCTTTTTCGGAGTTACCGGAAAAACTAAAATCCCAGGATTCTTTTCCTGAAATTAATTTCCATTGCGAGGTCTCCGTGTTGTCTGGATTTTGTTGGATATAGCCAATTAAAACGGTGTTATAGCGTTTGGATGCTTGCATTAATTTGTCGACCGACATGTTCATGATATCAGTGGGTAAAACATCCAGAGGGTTCTTCTCTGGTAACATCAGGGGGATGCCTCGACGGGCTGCGTTTTCTAACAAAATCGTTTGCCAGGGATTAAAATCATTTTGGATAATTTTAATCATATCTGGTTTTTGCGACACAATCCACGCAAATATGGGTGATCGATTTTGTCCCCAGATCGGCGCACTTGCATCTCGTAACCATTGGTTGACACCACTTTTATCAAATCGTAGGTGTAACACATATCGATTTTCTGCGTTAGGGATTTTGGGATATTCATATCCGTATTCTTGCACTAAATTATTCGCAGTCATCAACCGAGAACGGATTTTAGGATTGCGAATAATCTGGTCATTTCCGCTCACTTTAATAAGTACTTCCATCAGGGCTTTTTGCGTCGCAATACTGCGTTCCTCGGAAGATTGGGTTTTCACAGGGATGATACCTTCATATAGCGTGTTCATTTTTAGTGCATTTACTGTACTCGAACCTAAGATTATCCAGCTTAGGAGAACTAGAAATACCTTTTTCATAAATGCCTTTTATCCACCCATGTAAATAAACATTATAAGCAAAATTAAAAATAATAAACATATCAGTGAAAGTTTGTCGATAAAGATACGTTTTTCTTCATGCATATAGATTTTTTTTGATGGATATACTATATTAATCAATGAAGAGGCTTCCTTTTTTTACCCCTCAACCTACGGAGGCAGCATTACTGCTGAGACCTATGCTGATAAAATCTCAACTTATCGCTGAAATCAGTAAAAAATTATCTCATCTCCCAGAGAAAGACATTGCGCTCAGCATTAATGGTATCATCGATCAAATGAGTGATATTTTGAGCAATGGCGGTCGAATTGAGATTCGCGGCTTCGGTAGTTTCAGCTTACATTATCGTCCTCCACGTAAAGCACATAATCCCAAAACCGGTGAAAAATTAATCACCGAGCCCAAATATGCCGTCCATTTCAAGCCCGGCAAAGAATTGCGCGAGCAAGTGAATGCTAGCCGTCATATTCCTCTCAAAGAAACGTTGGGGGATGCGGATGAGGGTGAGGAATAGTTTTCTGTATTTCAAGGTCATGTTTTAAGTAGTTGTGTGTTGACACGGGACTTCTGAAATGAAAGTTAAATTTTTTATCTTATGCTTATTCAGTGCATGTGTGTATGCTGCGGATTCCACGGTAATTAAGCCGCCTACTGTAATACCGATAAGTAGTGATACAGTGAATGTATTACATTTGGCCCAAGGCGCTCAATCAGCATTCGCAACACCAGATTGGTATCCTTGTCCTACCGGAAGTCAGCGGGTTAAATCCAATTTTTTTGAAGATCAAGCGAATGATATGACAATTGTGAGCAATGGGTCTTATTTCTATGTTTGTAAAGAACCTGTAGGCTCAAACGCCGCGTATTATCAATCACTAAAGTCCGCAGCTGGCACATCAACTCCCTGGATTAATTGTCAGCCCCCGAATTCGAGAACCGCAACATCATGCACAACAAAAGAATTAAATCCTCCTTTTGTTCGTTTTATTTTAGAAATTCCACAGGCAGACCGGCAGCGGAACCAGGGCACTGTTCTGACATTCAGAGATGCGGAGCTTTTTTTTGGCTATGGTACCCTGTCTTCAATGGGTAAAACGGTTAAGTCTACCCAGTCGGCAGTTAATTATAATGGAAATGTAATTTCTACATGGCGATACAGTACCAAAGTTCCACCAGATTTTCCGCCGGCCAATTACCAAGTTCCTATGACCTGGCTCATATCCGGTATGGTTGCAACAGATAACCCGGCAACAACAACGGCTCGAGCATACACTTGCGGACGTTTCCAATTTTATATGACGAGGGAGCTTTTTGGTAAAACAGTGACATTTTCGTGTCAAGGTTTTTGGAGATACGACGATCCTACTGCAGTGTATTCTTCCACTAATCCTCTTGTGACAATTAGCGAATAAATCCGTTCTCAAGCAATCGGCAGCGTCACACCCGTCTGGCCGTGATATTTGCCACGTCGATCTTTATCGAGAATGGATAAAACCGCATTTTTATCGAATTATTAATGTACTAATTCACTATTTATGTGCTAGAATAGCGCTATAACTAAATTCATTATATAGTGCTAACATGCAAAATCGTCCTCGAAAATCCAAAATAGGGACTATTGAAAAAATCAACGAAGGGAGTGCGAGTGGTGCAGAAGCCGTAGAGCATCTGAGCCACCAGATTCATTTTGTCCATGATGCGCTTCAGTATTCTAGTGACATAGGTAACGGTACGGAAGGTGCTGAAGGCGCTGAAAATGCCGGTGAAGCAACCGCATTGGGTGAAGCGGTGCATTTGATTCCTATCGTCGCACATTTTATTCGCGGATTAATTTATTGGGATGAGGCCATTCAGGCACTACAGAATCCCAAACAGGAAAACCGCAAACTTAAAATAGCAACGGGTTTGATTGCAGGAGCGATCTCTGTTGGTGCAGGTATAGTGGCGGCATTAGCATTAGCGAGTATAGGTATGCTAGCATCCGCTACCGCTATTGCCCTGTTACCAATTCTCATTCCTAGTGTTATTACAGGTATTTATGCTGCAACTGCAGTCCGCGATGTTTACTTTTATTATGTTAAACGCAAACAAGAACAATCTTTGCAAAACGCAATCCATCAAAATAATGCATACATTATTGCTGTAGAACAAAACGCGACTATTTCTGATCCCGCGATGCAAATAAGACTAAAAGCTGCTTTGGATAACAGAAATATCTTGCAAAAGCAGTTAGCGGTTGTCTCAAGACAACGAAAAATTGCTGGCAATAAGGCAATATTTAGTACAGCAATCATGGTTGGTGTCGGCATATTATCAATGGCGATTTTTGCTACTGGGTTAGGTGCTTTAGTGATGACGGCGGTAGGACTTAGCGCTGTGCTAGGGACTATTGCGGTTCGTTATTTTACAAAAAAAACCCCTCACATCACGGCAGAGACAGAGCCGGTTCCCCATCATGTGGTGCCAGAATTTGAGCCTAATGCAGAGCACGCGCCTGAACCGAATGCCGAGCCTACCCCTGCGCCGCAGCCAGCATTAAACGATGTGCCAGCTAATGCACCGGATATCCGGGATCTACCTCCTGAAGAAGCTAACCCGCCGCTTGCACCACCTTTGCAGTTAAGTGCAGCAGAACAAACCGCTATGAATGCCGCGTTGCACGCGCACGAACATTTTAGTACTGCTACCATTAGTGCTGAGTTACATATGCCTATTCATCGGATCGAGAATGCGCCGCCATCTTCTTTAGAAGAAAAATCCGGCGTTACTGTAACAAAATCGCCCGTTATCATGCATCACGAAGAAGATAAAGAAGGCGAAGGCGAAGAAAAGACTTCGAGATTAAGCAATCGGTAGTGTCACACCCGTCTGGCCCTGATATTTCCCATGTCGATCTTTGTACGATGTCGTGCATTCATCATCGGATTCTAAAAATAACATTTGAGCGACACCTTCGTTCGCATAAATTTTCGCGGGGAGGGGAGTGGTGTTAGAAAATTCCAGTGTGATATGACCTTCCCATTCTGGTTCAAGCGGAGTGACATTCACGATAATGCCGCAGCGCGCGTAGGTTGATTTGCCGACGCAAATCACTAAAACATTACGCGGAATTTTAAAATATTCAATACTACGAGCAAGCGCAAAAGAATTGGGTGGAATAATACAAACATCTGACGTGATATCGACAAAGCTGTTATCACTGAAATTTTTCGGATCGACAATAGCAGAATTGATATTCGTAAAAATTTTAAATTCACTAGCACAACGCACATCATATCCATAACTCGACGTGCCATGCGAAATAATTTTATCCGTACCATTTTTGCGAACTTGATTCGGTTCAAAAGGAGAAATCATGCCATGATTTTCTGCCATTTGACGGATCCATTTATCAGCTTTAATGCTCACGCTTTTTCTCCTTAATCATTTTGTATCACAATGGTTGGGAACTTATCCGCAGTTTTTTCTGAGTTAAATTTATCAACCGTTATCGAAGCAATATCACGATAAATTTTTGCGATCGAACCGTCGGGATTTGCGACCACGGTGGGTGCACCATTATCGGTTTGTTCGCGAATCTGGATATCTAAAGGCAATGCGCCGAGGAAGTCAATATGATATTTTTCAGACAAATGTTTGCCGCCACCTTCGCCGAAAATATGTTCTTCATTGCCGCATTTTCCGCAAACATGATAACTCATGTTTTCGATGACACCTAGAATCGGGACATGGACTTTGCGAAACATTTCTGCGGCACGTTTGGCATCGAGCAGCGCCAAATCTTGTGGAGTCGTCACGATGATTGCGCCATCGACCGGAATTTTTTGCGCGAGGGTCAATTGAATATCCCCTGTGCCGGGCGGAAGATCGATGATTAAATAATCCAAATTATCCCAATGCGTATCATTTAACAGTTGTTGCAGCGCCATGCTAACCATTGGACCACGCCACACCATCGGGGCGTTTTCATCAATTAAATAGCCAATCGACATGGACTGCACACCATGAGCTAAGACTGGCGCCATCATTTTTTTGTCGCGAATGTTCGGGCGTTCTTTTACGCCCAACATCATGGGTTGTGAGGGCCCATAAATATCGGCGTCTAAAATCCCCGAACGGGCGCCTATCTGATGCAGCGCAATGGCGAGATTGACGGCCGTCGTCGATTTGCCTACGCCGCCTTTGCCGGATGCGATGGCAATGATGTTTTTGACATTCGGTAATTTTTGCATGTTAGAGCCCCCCCATCCCAACCTTCCCCCACGAGGGGGGAAGGGGTATTCGATTTGTCAAATCTCAAACGTTTTTTCGAGCTTTTTTTCAACCGCAACGTTTTTTAATTTCACATATTGTGGCAAGCCATTTTTGTAAGGCGGATAATCTTCTCCTTCAATCAATGGTTGCAAATATTCGCGACATTTTTCCGTAATACCAAAACCATCTTCAGTAATATAGTCGCGTGGTAATTCTACTTCGACGTTAGCGACTTTTTCTAATGGGGCTTCACCGATAGTCCAACGATAAGGTTGGTTCGATTCGCGAACGATGATGGGCATAATTGCATTTTTACCAGATAAGGCGAGCTCTACCGCCGCACGGCCTAAGGCATACGATTGGTCGACATCGGTTTTTGATGCAATATGTCTCGCGGCGCGTTGTAAATAATCGGCAAGCGCCCAGTGATATTTGAGTTTGAGTTTATCCTTGATGAGGCTTGCAATCATCGGCGCGACACCACCTAATTGTTTATGACCAAAAGCATCCACTAAACCGGATTCTGATACGAAACTGCCGTCTTGATTACGTAATCCTTCGGATACCACAATGGAGCAGGAGCCATATTTTTTCACGCATTGATCGACGCGCGCTAAGAAAGCGTCGGGATCAAAAGTAATTTCTGGAAATAAAATGATATGTGGCGCATCACCTTCGGTTTCGCGCGCAAGACCACTTGCGGCTGCAATCCATCCAGAATGTCGGCCCATGACTTCTAAAATAAATACTTTAGTCGACGTCATGCACATCGAGGCGACATCAAGGCTTGCTTCGCGGATGGAAACCGCCACGTATTTTGCAACCGATCCAAATCCTGGCGAATTGTCAGTGAAGGGTAGGTCGTTATCAACGGTTTTCGGGATACCGATGCTGGTAATTGGGTAACCTAGCGATTGGCTAATTTGCGAAATTTTATAAGCAGTGTCTTGTGAATCTCCGCCACCATTATAGAAAAAATAGCGAATATTATGCGCAGAAAAGACTTCGATTAAGCGTTCGTACTGCGCGCGATGTTTGTCGATGGCGCCTAGTTTATGCCGGCAGGAACCGAAAGCCCCGGAGGGGGTGTGCCGTAAAGCCGCTATGCTTTCTCTGCTTTCAAAACTCGTATCAATTAAATCTTCCGTGAGCGCGCCAATAATGCCATTCCGTGCGGCAAATAATTTGCCAATTTGTTGGGTATTTTCGCGAGCAGCTTCAATGACACCACAAGCGGTCGCATTAATAACTGCGGTAACCCCGCCTGACTGTGCATAAAGTGCATTGTATTGGGTCATGCAAACTCCGGATGTAAAAAGAAATGAAATGCCGCTGATCTTAGCGGATGGAGGGGGAAAGCGCAATGTTAAAGCGAGTGTTTGTCATGCCAAGAATTCGTCGTCCCGCGATTTATTCGCGGGATCCAGAAAGTACTACGATGTTGCTCTGGATCCCGCGGACGAGCCGCGGGACGACGGGTTATAAGGTGGCATAAAAGCATGCTGGCATGACACCCCTTAGGAGGCTCCGTGTCAACAAGTAATACAAACTTTTCGCTTTTATAAATATAAAAACGTTTTTTACTACTACTTTTTCTTTCTGTCAGTGTGTTATTTAATTCGCGCCTAAGTTTTCTTTACATTATTGGTTACAACTTTCAAAAATGAAGTCGCACCAGACACCCCTCAGGATTAAGGCCATACGACAGGCTCAAAGAGCATGTTTTCGTAAACCCTTGGCAACCTTGTTGCCCCAGAAAACTATCAGTGCCATGCCGTTTCCAATGTAACGTACGTATTGTTACGTACAATAAAAAGGGCTCATCTAAAAAGATGTCCAGTCATATGTAGGCTAACGGCATAGGCGAATCCATTTTAACACAACACTCTTACAGAATAAAAAGCGGGTTGAAAATCAGGCCATTCAGATTAGTGAGTTTATCAGTCATACCACTGGTTACTAATCTCCAACCCAAACCATTAACCAAATGCTTTTTTCATTTCGAATTCAACTCCATCTCGTAATATAAAATAACATGCCTTAGATAATTTATTTGCAATTGTTTTTAACGCTACAACTCGCTTTGTTTTACTCAATTTGCGTTGATAATACCGTTTAATTGGTTCGTGATATCTAATTGCAAAATTAGCTGCTTCGATATATGCCCACCCCAAATAGGCGTTACCATTCTTTCGATTATTTTCGCCCTTTTTCTTCGCATTACTGATGCGTTTACTTTCTACGCAGCGACAATAAGAGCTATAATTGCCCGCATTTTCAAAACGTTTTATTTCCCCTGTTTCGAGCAAAATCGTCATTGCTAAAATAGGTCCCACTCCAGGAAGCGTTTTTACTAATTTGAAAAGAACATCATTCTTGATTTCTTGTAAGATGTTTTTTTCTAAATGATTAACTTGATCCATGATGCAACGTAATATTTTTAGTTGACTCTGTACCGCTAATCGTACTTGTGGGTTTTGCACATATCTTAATATTTTCTCATCATCTTCTCGTTTTATTTTATCTCCGCTGAGGGGGATATTTTCATAGCGAGTGATTATTCCTTGAATTCCTAATATACTCATCGTTTGCTGACGTACTAAAAACATTCGTCTCCGCAATAACTCTCTTATACCCCTCTTTTCCTTGGGATAAATATGTCCCGTTTCTAGCAGCCCTAAACGAAGTAATCTTGCTAGCCATATTGCATCAGATTTATCATCTGTATATTTTAATCCAGCGTATTGCTTGATTGCCGTTGTATTAGCTAAATGCACTTTATAACCTGCTGCTTGTAAACCATCCACTAACCAATACCAGTTGTATGTTGATTCAACAACAATCCCCTCAATGATGTTTTTATAAGAAGACAATGTTTCCAAAATGCCTAACAAATCATTAGGCAACCGTTTTTGGTAGACAATTTTATCTTCTTCGTCTAATAAAACTACATAGCTATTATTTGAATGTAGGTCAATTCCACAATACAATTTCATTTGAGGCTCCTTTTTGTGGGTATCACACAGTAATTTTACCGTGCCACAAGGAGCCTCCTAATGATTATCAAAGTTAATACACGGATTTAAACCGTGCATACACGGCGCTAGCGGGTCTTCTTGCGCACCGAAGCTGTAACTCTATTGTCCTGCGACGGATTAATCTCCGGCTTTTTGGCAAATAACGAAAAATAACTTTCGAAATCAGACTTAACAGAACCTTCCCGCATGATATTAAATTGCTCAATTTCCTTTATTTCTGAGACCGCCGTCAATTGCCCCTTCTTTAAGGAGTTATTAAATTTTCTGTTGATATCAAAACAAATATGTTTAACCCGCGTGATATTTTCGACAGATAACTTAGCTTCTTTAGTTTCCTGAAGTACGAGAGAATCTTTATTCTTGGGATGTTGGACAAGTATTTGAAAATCATTTTCTTTACTATCTAAAAGAAGGCGTCCTTTCTTTACTAATAATTGCAGCCCATCATTTTCTTCGATTTTATGAGGGCCAATCACGGCTGTTGCAATGATTTTCGTGAATGGCTTTATGAGCCAACCTAAAGTGACAAGGCTCAATGCTCCTCTGATGAAACTAAGCGTACCATCACCAATGAATTTAGGCTGAAGTGCTATTATCCCGCCGAAAAATTTAACTACACCAATACCCATCAGCGCAAGATCGGCAAGTGGCTGTCGAAGATCTCTTTTAAATTGAAAACTAAAAGCTTTATAAGGGGTAAAATAATCCGTGAAAATTTTTATTGTTTTTTTGACAGAATATTCGTAAGGAATAAAGTCCAACGTCCATAAACTTATTTCAGGATTGTATGGACGATGTGGGTAAGGATCCCAGTTAATCTTCTTACCTGCGGCAGCAGTGGCTTGGCGATTGAGGTAGTCCGCAATGAGGTATTTGGGATCATTATCATGCTCTACTCTCGAAGATAATTTGGTAAATCGCAAAGTGCGCATGAGATTCCATGCAGCATTAATACGCCACGTGCTGTAACTCTCGACTTCTTTGACTTTTCTCGGAGCAAAGCTATTTAAAAACCATTGTTGATACTTTAATAACGCATTGTTAAAAGCTTCTTTATTATCCTTTAAACCGCTTTCTAAACTAGGGCCAGTCAAAGTAAATAAGGTAGCGAGCGATTCAAACCCTGCATTTAACCCTTTAAAATAAGATAATCCAAGGGCTGCGTCACCTACCAATAAGGCAGGAGCTCCAGTACTAGTTTTATGAACAAGTTTTTTCGCATGCGTTGCAGGTGCTTCATTCACACTTATTTTAATATCACTTAATTGGACGCTTTTTTGTTGTAACGTTTTCACTAAATATCGACCGACAAACTCGCTTAAACGTTTGGGTAATTTCGGTATGTTTTTATGGTCGAATTTTAAGGGTTTTTTTGATGTATATTGTTCAAGAAGTTTATATTCTTCCTTGGAGATCATCATCTGCATCGTGACGGGCGTTACTTTATTTTCCGTTTTCCCCACATATTCATTGGCAATCATGCCGTCTCGTGCCATTTGCTGAAAAAATGCCATTGATTTTAAAGGTTGTGGTTTTTCCTCATTTACGATGTCATATCGAAGTTGAAGTACGAAATCAAATTCATGTTTTATTTGATTATCTTCGGGGAATAAATTTTCGCTGACCGCACTATGGGTCCCATCGGCGCCGACGATCAAGGAATGTTCTTTGCTTTCACTTAAATGTTCTAGATCCTGTTTCGACACTTTATGCTGAATAATTTCAACGTCTTTTTGTTTCGCGACCTTTTTTAACGCTTCTTCTAATTTATTGGTACGAATACGAGGATTTTTTTTAAGATCCGCCAAAAGATCAGATAAAATCTTGATATGTTCTGTTCCTGTCGCTTTCATGAACATTTCTAAATGAGTGGGATCCATGATGAGGTTATGTTTACGTTGATATTCCTCATATCTTTCTGCCATCACAATACTTAAGTGAGGGTCTAGACTTTTTAAACCAATGGCAGTCGCAAGCCCAATAGGTCCTGCGCCTACAAAAATGACATCGGTGTTTTCTGGTAATTTTGCTTCTAAAGATTCGTGCTTCCGCTCGTCGTGAGTACTTATCATAGTTATTATCCGGTGGGAGGAAAAAGTGGGCTAATCTTAGCGAGTTGGGTAAAGAAGTGCAAGGAGGGTGGTGAGGGATAAAAACTTTCTGTCATTCCCGCGAAGGCGGGAATCCATCAGTAAATTTATCAACAAATTAAGGAATACACTTTAGGGTTCTGTATAATTTTATGAATGGATTCCCGCCTTCGCGGGAATGACAGGAATTAAATAGAAGGTAGGGTGGACAAAGCTTAAGCTAAGCCCACCTTCGCTTACTACTGCAACGCCACCGGCAAGTGATTAATGCTTTTAATCGGGGTGTTTCTTTCTCGTTGGAACAAAAAAGATTTGTGTAAATCAGGAATATTGGAGCTGCTGGCCAAAATAAAATTAACATTGAGCTTCGTTGCTAAGCGTAATACTTCACTACGTAATCTGCCAGTGATTAACCATTGATCTTTTTGAGCGATGTTCAATGATTCGCCAATGTGGGTCAAAGTATGTTTTGCTTCTTCATAATACTTTTCTGCTAAAAGTACCATGGAAGGAATATTAAAATAACAAGTCGGGAGTGATGGGATTACATGCACTAAACTAAATTTAAGTTGAATGCGGCGATCGGAAGCCTGAAGGATGGCTTGTTTAATTTCTGATACTTCTTCATTGGTTGCAGAATTGGTCACCAGTAGCACTTTTTTTTGATCACCCATGGCTATTCTCCCTTACTGATCTCCGGACTTTTACGGAACGTTAAACGTAGTTTCCTAATAACTTTCCAACGGGGACAATCATCATCTCAAAATTTATCGCGAGGGGAAATTAGCAAAAACCTATGGCGTAATGGTATGAGACCCTGATGAAATCTAGGGTTTGTACCTAAAAAAAGAGGAAAAAATAACAGGAATTAATTAAAAATTACTATATTGTTTAATATTTTTCTAAAAAATTATTCCTGTATGATTGTCGATTCCTGAACGCTATTGGTCAATACCAATTTCACGAGTTCGGGGACTGATTTCACACTCATTTTTTTCATGACACTTGCACGATGTGCCTCAACCGTTTTTAACGAAATATTTAATTCGGATGAAATGACCTTGTTTTGCTTTCCAGCAACAATTCCTTGTAACACTTGAATTTCTCTTGGGGAAAGTAGGGCAAATTTGGCTTCCGCTTGGGCGTTTTCTTGCTGTTTTTCACGATTGGCTTTATCTTCGCGTAGTGCTTTATTAATACTTTCAATCAGAACTTGATCATTAAAAGGTTTGGTCAGAAAATCAATGGCGCCAGCTTTCATGACACGTACTGCTAGTGGCACATCGCCATGACCACTGATAAAAATAATTGGCAGCGTCGCGCCGATGGAATTTAATTTCGCTTGTAATTCCGGTCCGCTCATTCCCGGCATGCGCACGTCCAATAAAAGACATCCATGCTGTTCATTCACATATTCGTCCAAAAAATCTTGCGCGCGCGTATACGCTTTGGCTTTTAATCCAACGGATTCAATAATCCATAATAAGGATTCGACCATCGCTTGGTCATCATCCACGATGTAGACAATGGGGTTTTCTGTTGACATCACAATCTCCTTTTTTAATTGACAGGTAAAATAAATCGAATCCAACTATGATGATTCGTGTTGGGATTAATGAGAAATTGGCCGCCATGTGCTTCAATAATCGATCGGCAAATCGCGAGTCCCATTCCACGGCCATGCGCTTTGGTTGTGAAAAATGGCTCAAAAACTTTTTCCGTCATATCTTTCGGGAACCCCGGCCCGGAATCTTGGACGGTAATTTGAATGGTATTGATATCTGCCGATTTTGTTTGAATATGAATGCGACGTTTGGACTGCGTAGTATCTTGCATGGCATCAATGGCGTTTTGAATTAAATTTAATAATACCTGCTGAATTTGAATTTTATCCGCAAAAATCATTTGCAAATCTTTCGCAAAATCAAAATCAATTTTCGTTTTCGATGCATTTAAATCCGTTCGACTTAAAGATACGGTTTCGCGAATAATACTGTTCATTTTGCAGGGTGTTTTAAATAATTTTCCCTTACAAAAAAAGTTTTTTAAACGATGAATAACTTCGCCCGCGCGCTCAGCTTGCGTGACCGCTTTTTTCATAATCTCGATCACTTGATTGGTATCGTGCTGGTTGTTTTGCAAATATCGGACGCATCCTTGCGTGTAATTCACGACGGCCGCGAGGGGTTGACTAATTTCATGTGCCATCCCCGATGCCATTTCTTCCATGCTACTTAAACGAGAAACATGCGCCAATTGTTGGCCGCGTAAACGGGCTTTTTTGTCTAACACACGATCGGTGACATCGCGTGTCGCGGATTGAATTTCTCGAATCAAACGATTTTTTTCATCATAAATATGACGAATATTGCTTTCAAACCATCGATAATCTCCTTCTTTTCGACGCATGCGATACATCAATGTGTGATGCTTTGAATTTTCTTTGCGACGATTAAAGGCTTTTTTTAATTTTCCGACATCTTCATAATGAATGAATTTATAAGAATTGTAATTTAACAATTCTTCGGGGGTGTATCCCAATTGCGTTTTGCAAGAAGGTGAAATATAAAGATAAGTACCATCCGGTGCATGTCTCGAAATAACATCCGTCGCATTTTCGGCGAGTAAATGAAAACGCAATTCACTTTCCCTTAATTTTGTTTGTAGCAATTCATTTTCATGAATATTTTTAATCAAAAAACCCGCCATGTGATAATAAAGTTCAATTTGATTTTGTAATTGCAGCAGGAGAGCCTCTCCTTTTTCATGGAGTTCGGTTTCTATATTTTTATATTGCGTAATAACATGATGTGTTACCAATGCCGCCGCTTTATTGGGTATGTTTCCATGGAGTAGTGTAATGAAGGTTTTACATAATCCTTTTATGCCATTTTTTCGGATGTAACGGGTTTCGGCGGACCATTTTTTTTCGTCTGGCAAAATTTCTTGAATAATTTTGGGGAAAGGATGATGTTGTTGATAAATTAAATTGAGAGATTTTCCAATGGCTTCTTTTTTATGATAACCAAAAGTTGCGATCGCGCCTTGATTCCAGTCGATAATACGCCCGGTACGATCTAATAAAACCGCACTTTCTGTAATGGCTTCAAATAAAGATTGAGCATATTCCATAAGCATCCTTGCATCTTGCGACTTTTTCTTGGAAAATTCTCGTGACAAACATCTTATCACAGAAATTGTGAGAAATCAGGAGGCCACGCATTGCGTATTCATATTTTAGGGGTAGCCGGGACTTTTATGGCGGGCGTTGCAACGATTGCGCGTGATGCGGGTCATGATGTCGTTGGTTCGGATTTTAATATTTATCCTCCGATGAGCACGTTGCTTGAAAACGCAAAAATCCCTTTTTTTCAAGGATATGATGCAGCAAACATTGATCCTGCGACCGATGTGGTGATTGTCGGGAATGTGATTTCACGCGGAAATCCTGCGATGGAATATGTCCTCGCACAACATATTCCTTATGTGTCGGGGCCAGAGTGGCTGCAAAAAAATGTTTTGCAAAAAAAGAAAGTGATCGCCGTCTCCGGTACGCATGGAAAAACGACGACGACAAGTCTTTTGACTTGGATTTTAGAATATGCGGGTTTGAATCCTGGTTTTTTAATTGGTGGTATCCCAGAAAATTTTGGTGTTTCCGCGCGTTACGGTGCCGATCCTTTTTTTGTGATTGAAGCCGATGAATATGACAGTGCATTTTTTGATAAAAGATCGAAGTTCATTCATTACCACCCCGATATTCTTATTTTAAATAATCTCGAATATGATCATGCTGATATTTTTCCTAATCTGGATGCGATTAAACAACAATTTCATTATTTAATACGTACGGTGCCGGGGAACGGTCGTATTATTCAAAACGGAAAAGATGACAATTTGCCAAGCGTATTAGCAAAAGGCTGTTGGACGGAGACGACTTCTTTTGGTGCTCCAGATAGCGCGTTTCGCGCTGAATTGTTGAGTAATGACGGAAGTCATTTTGCCGTTTTGCATCAAGGCCAAAAGGTAGGGGAGGTCAAGTGGAATTTACTTGGGTTACATAATATAGATAATGCGCTTGCGGCTATTGCTGCAGCAGAAACGGCCGGTGTGTCGGTCGCGGATGCCTTGGCTGCCTTACCGTTATTCAAAAATGTGAAACGCCGTTTAGAAGTGAAAGGAAACATTTCAGGGATTACCATTTATGATGATTTTGCACATCATCCCACCGCGATTGCGACGACGCTTGCGGGCCTGCGCGCCAAAGTCGGTTCTTCCCGTATTGTCGTGGTGTTGGAGTTTGGTTCTCACACCATGCGCATGGGGGTGCACGCGGCTACGATACAAGCGTCCCTGACGAATGCCGATATGGTGGTTTGTAAAAAGCCTGAGTGGGATCTAGAATCAGTACTAAAATCGTTTACTCAGCCGACAATGCTACTAGATTCCCCCGAAAGTATTGTAGAAAATTTAAGTAGAGAGCTTCGTGCCGGTGACCATGTAGTCGTGATGAGTAATTCTTCCTTTGGGGGTATTCATCAGAAATTGATGAGTGCGCTGTCAGGGTCGGCGAACTAACATGATTTCTGGCGATCAATGCCGGATTTTCAACGTTTTTTCTTGACTTAGACCGAAAAATCAATGATAATTCGGTTTATGGACTATATAAAACGTAAAATCACGCCTTATCTAAAGCAGACACTTACCAGAGGTAAAAGCATTCTTTTATTGGGTGCGAGGCAAACGGGGAAGACGACCGTTATAAACCATGAAATTAAACCCGATATTAGCTATTCATTCGCGAGCCTTATTACTCGACAACGATATGAGTCGAATCCAGCATTACTGGAAAGTGAGCTGCAAGAGCAAGTAAAAAAATATCCGAATCCGCCTATCGTTTTTATCGATGAGGTGCAAAAAATACCTCGAATAATGGACATTGCTCAGCATCTTATAGATTATAAAGCGGCGCAGTTTATTTTAACCGGTTCTTCTGCTCGTAAGTTAAAAACCGGCAAAGATTTAAATTTATTACCTGGAAGAGCGATATCTTTTACGATGTCGCCTTTGATATATCAGGAGTTACCGGAGCCGAAACCAACACTCGAAAGTATTTTATTATACGGAACGCTACCCGGAATTATTCTTGAGACAGAAAACAATATCAAAGATACCGATCTTTATAGCTATGTCACCACTTATCTTGAAGAAGAAATTCGTGCAGAAGCTTTAGTGCGGAATATTGGACATTTTTCGCGATTTTTAGAAATTGCGGCTGGAGAATCCGGAAAACAAATTAATTTTAGTCGTTTATCACAAGATATTGGAATAGCGGATACCACCATTGCAAATTACTATCAGGTTTTGGAAGATTGTCTTATTGTCTTAAGAATTGATCCATTAGATCATAGCAGAACAAAAAGGCGTTTGATTAAATCCCCCAAATATCTATTTTTTGACATGGGTGTTCGTCGTGCATGCGCGAATGAAGGAATAAAATTATCTCAGAAAATATTAGCAGATTTATTCGAGCAATATGTTGGAATTGAATTAGTTTATCAAAGTCATTTAATTTCACCGAATATTAAAATTAGACATTGGCGCGATTCAGCAGGACCTGAAGTGGATTATGTGATAGATCAAGCACAAACCTATATACCTATTGAAGTGAAGTGGACCGATAAGCCAAATTCTCAAGATGCAAAAAATATTAAAAAATTTATCGAAGAATATGAGGTGAAACTTGGGTTTATTGTTTGTCGTACCCCTCGCCGTTATAAAATTACTGAAAATATTATTGCCTTACCATGGGAAGAAATTAGTGTAGTTTTTGATAATTAGTTAACCTTTCATCTTCCGCGGATCAAAAAAGGACAAATTCTAGCAATCCTAGCCACGATGTCAAGAATCAATTGCCTTTTGCCATCTATCGCAGATAATATTGCTCTATGGCATAATTTAAAAAACATTCGAGATATTTTGCATGAACCATCAACAATCCATCGAAGAATTTACCTTTGCAGGGACAATCTTAGGATTAATATCTTATATTGTGGTTATCCTGATCGTCATCATTGCTATTTAAAAGAGTATTATGAAAAATATTAAAATAACTATTAGCACTACGAATCAATATCTTCCTGAACAATCTTCCTATGACACGCATCGTTTTTTGTGGTCTTACGAAATCACTATCGAGAATGAAAGCGATGAAATTGTTCAGCTTCTTAATCGTTATTGGCGAATTACAGATATGACAAGTCGTATTGAAGAAGTACGCGGGCCAGGAGTGGTAGGGTTACAGCCGATTATTAAACCTGCCAAAAAATTTTCTTATACCAGTTTTTGTCAACTCATTACTCCGCAAGGTGCAATGGAAGGCCATTACGAAATGCAAACGTTGAATGAGGAACGTTTTACCGTTCCTATTCCTAAATTTGTGTTATCTACGACGTTATCAGATGTGTGGAAAAGTAAACTGCATTAATGTCGAAGTTGAATATGCAATTCCTTATTGATATCTTTGGCTTCATGAAGTTTATCAGAGAGCGATTGCATCGTGACCGACGTATTTTGAATGAGATCCTCGTATTTTTTTGATATTTGAAAAAAATGCGTTTTGTACGCAACTATTTCATCTTTGGATTGTTTAATGGTAGATTGATAATTTTTTTCTTTTTCAACGAGCGCAACTGTTTTTTTAGTTTGCATCGATAATTCATCTTCAAGAGATTTTATTTGATTTTGATTTAAAAGAGATTGTTCTTTCAACTGTAAATCTAATGCTTCATTTTTTTTAATTTGCATCGATAATTGATCTTCAAGAGAGTTTATTTGATTTTGATTTAAGCTAGACTGTTCTTTCGATTTTAATTCTAATGTTTCATTTCTTTTTTGTGATTCTATTAATTTTAAGTCGAAATTCTTTTCTGTTTCAGATACCGCCAATTTTAACTCTTTAATAATATTTTCTTTCTCTTCGATATTTGTTTTTTGTTTTTCGAGTGCTTCGACACATAACTCTTCATGAATTTTTAAATCGTTCATAAAGTCAAATGCATCTTGAAAACCTTTAGGTAACTGTATTTTTAATCCAGGGCGTGTTTTTTTTAAATGACACAAACTAAGTAAAGCATCTTTATCAAAAACATGTCGAGAAACCATTAATGTAGTCACGGACTTATTTTCTGCCAATGCGTCAAGTATTTTTGCTAAATCACCCTTTCGCTTCATACCGTACATTCTTGCAATGGAAAAATTATTTTCGGAATAATGCGGGGAATTTACGATCCATACCCCATCGTACATAAAACGTCTCTGCATATTTTTTGGAGGTTGAATTTTTCCTAAAAAAGATTTAGTGGGTAAGTCATAAATATAAGAACTTTTATTGGAGGTGAGTATGACTTGCAAGTCTTTTTCTGATAAAACCTCGATGTCTTGTAATATTTTACCTGAGGCAGATATGGCGCTATATAATTGCTGATTAATATGACCATCTTTCCCTTTAAAAATAAATGCGCTTTCTCCCTGATTAAATTTATCTAAAGAAATGAGATAATTAAAGGGAGAATTATTGTGTAAAAATTTCATTTTGGAGCCGAGTGGTACGAATTCCGCTTTTAGTTTAGAGATATCTTTAAGAGAATTTTTCCCTAATTTTGCAGCTATTCCTTGAGGTAAAATAAGTTGATCGTGTTGATCAAGTACCACATCACCGAAGTAATAGTTTTTTTCGAGTTTAAATTTTTTAGGACAAAATTCTTTTTTATTTGAAGGTCCAACAAAAAAGATTGCATTCGGATAAAAACCACTTACACCATATACACAACCATAGTGTTTATAAAGGGAAACAGGAGAACCATTCTTTTTGGCAGACTGAAGATTATCGATTTGAAATGTATCGTATATTTGCAAAGTATCGACGTTAAGGATGGAAACTTGTCCCACATTATTACCAAAAGCAATATATTCTGGGTCATCTAAGAGAATTGAGCTAGTGGTCGTGGTACCTGTTTTCAAAGAGTGAGAGTACCTAGCCCTTTGCTCACTCAAACCTAATTTTAAATCGTAGCGTTCTACACTTAGGCACTCAGAATTGATTGATTCAAAAATAATAATTTTATTATCCCCAATGTAAGTCGCATGAGAAATTAAATTTGATTCAAGATCATCTATTTTTTCGGTGCTACATACAAGGTGATTGCCGATTTCCACAACTTGTGGGCTACTTTCCTTTAATTCACTAATAAAATCCTTTATATCTTTCATTATCTATCCTATTTGATTGGTAAAGTTATGTGATAACGGACATTGCTAATCGGTGTCAATGTTTTTAATGAAAGGGCGGAGCGTATTTGTTTGATTGAAACCGTAAGGAAGCGCCCACAGAACTCGTCGTCCCGCGGCTTGTTCGACTATTCTCAAAAGTTCCCCTCTCCCACAAGTGGTAGAGGGGATTTTAAAAGATAGTTCCCCTCTACCGCTTGCGGGAGAGGGGTAGGGGTGAGGGTCTGTACTAATTCTCACTTTTTAATGTTTTTCATATCAGCAACGGCTTCTTTTGGCTTATTAATAAGCTTTCGAATAGCGTCTTCTGATTGATGTAACATTTTGCTATTTAATAATGTTGTTAACTCAGTGACTGCAGTCATATTTCCATTCATAAACTGTTCATTGAGATAAGGTTGACATTCTTTACGTAAATTTTTTCTATATTCTTCTGCTTCAACCTTTGCTTCTTTTCTCGCAAAATGCCCACGCATATGTGATTGAATGACAATTGCGGCGCTATCTTTTTTCCGATAGGCGGAAAGCATTTTTTTAATCGCATCATCCGTTGTAAGTTCATCCGGTGATTGATCATACTTATCGACTGATAGTAAGGATTCTTTAATAGGTTTTGTCAATAAAAATTCAACGATCTCGGTCTGATTGAAACGGCAGGCGATATGCAAAGGTGTTTCTCCGCTTTCGTCGTCCTGAGCATTGATATTGGCTCCTTTTTCGACGGCTTGTTTCACGAGGAGAAGACCGTCTTGTTGTTTTGCGCCTTGGAATAAAGCGGCAGTCGCAATCATTTTTTCTGTTTCTGTTAATTTTGATTCGACACTTTTGTTTTCTAATGCTGGTTTTTTACTTAGAATCGATAAGAAATTATCTGCTTCTTTGCTGCTCTTGCTTGATCGCTTTAAGATAAAGCTAACCGCAACTTCATCATTTGCTTTGCACATCCGGGACAAAATGGTGTCACCGTTGTCATTTTTTGCTTCTAAGTCGGCACCTTGGTGAAGTAAGAAATCTGCCGCAGCGAATTTTTTATTTTTAAGGCAATAAAAGAGTAAGGATTCTCCCTCATGCTCTACACCAATGTTGGCACCTCCTTTTAAAGCAAATTTCATTAGCGCGAGATTTTCTGTTGTGGTTGCGGTATATAAAAGTTCGTTGAATATAGATTGGGGTTTTATGTGTTCTTCTATAAATTGTCCTGCCTTTTCAAAAAACTCTTCTTGATTTTTTTGCATTTTTTCTAATTCTTGCGTATGTTTTTCTTCTCGTTCTTTAAGCAATTTTTTCATAGATTCTTCTAATGTTGTAAGCTCTGATGTATGTCGCCCTTCTTGTTTTTTAATCTCCCACTGTACATATTTAATTCTTTTCACTTTAAGCTTTTTTTTATATTCTTCTAGTCGCGCTTCTTGTTCTTTAAGCAGGTTTTTAGTGGATGCTTCTAATGCTGCAAACTTTTGCGTCCACATGGTTTCTAGGTCTTGAATTTTTTTTTGTTCTTCTGATGGCTTCACCTCTGGCATAGGTTGTGAAGCTGGTGGGGTTGTAACAGGTTGCGTAGGTTGTGAGGCTGGTGCTGGTGTAGTTGGAGTTGTAACAGGTTGCACAGGCTGAGAAGCTGGTGCAGGAGTCGCAGGGGTTGTAGTAGGTTGTGCGGTTACTTCTGGCGTAGTTGTATTACTTAACATATATTTTCCTTGTATTTATATTTATTATAAAACTAAAAAAGTTGCTTCTAATCGGCTTTGTCATCCTGAACGCCGTGAAGGATCAGTTTAAGTCTACATTATGGTGATGAATTAAACCGATCCTTCACTGCGTTCAGGATGACCTATCCCAAATGGATCCATTACGACATTGCCAATCGTTATCAAAAGTTTTTAGCAATGGGTCAATAATATTGTTGTCTTTGACAAAAACATTCAGCTCGCGGTTTTTGTCGAAAGAAGGTTTGGTTAAATTGGTTGATCCCAATATCACGATTTTTTTGTCAATGACGATGACTTTTGCGTGAATAAAATATCGATGTTTAAAACAAATTTTTACGCCTGATTTTTTTAAAAATTCCCATTTTTTTTGTGTGGGGTTTTGGCCTTCTGTCAGTATTTCAACTTTCACGCCGCGCTCTGCAGCTTTCGCGAGCGCACCAATGATTTGATAATCACTGACGGATTGTGCATAAATCTTTATTTCTTTTTCTGCATGATTAATAAAATTTAAAATGGTAGAACGACTATTATCAGGGCTAAAAATAAGGTTGGGATGATTGGGAGTAACTTTTTGATGTAAAGCATCGGCTTTGTAAATCTTTTCGATTTCTTGTACTTGGCTTGGATCATCAATCAAAATCGCAAAATTCCGCTGATTTTTGAAAGAACTTTTCGTGAGATTCATCGTCATGACGAGCGCTTTTTGATGATCGAAAATAAAAGTTTTTTGATGCAACAATTGAAAAGCAGGGTTAGGCGTTAAGACATTAATATTTGCGGCTTTCAGTTTTTGTATAGCGTCTAGATTTTGTGTTGCATTTTTATAGGGGAGGGGTTCCAGCATCACGTTAACATTTTTACCTGATTTTTTAGCATGAATTAATGCATCGATAAAAACAGGGTCGGTGAGTCCATATAAAATAAGGTCGATAGATTTCGCTTGTTGCATCAGTTGTAAAATGGGTTCGCGGCCGTCATTGGGTTCAATGATGAGTGTGTTTGCGTGAATGGATGCGCTGAAAAGAATGATGATGAAAGCGAAAAAATTTTTTATGGTATGCATAGTGTCATCGTTATTTTTATTATAAGGTTGCGTATTATGATGGTTTTGTTTGGAATATACAAGTGAGGGTTTATAGCAATTCTCTGCGATTAAATCACATCCCTTCCTGCAAACGCATGCGCAAGCGTGCCGCTATCAATATATTCTAATTCACCACCCAGCGGGACACCGTGTCGGATGCGGGTGACTTTGATGGGGTAGGGTTTAATAAGTTCGGAAAGATAATGTGCGGTTGCTTCGCCTTCGACCGTTGGGTTGGTCGCAACAATAATTTCTTTGAGATTTTCATCGGAAAGAAAGAGAGATAATTGTGGAATGCCTATTTCATTTGGGCCAATGCCATCGAGCGGAGAAAGATGCCCCATTAACACGAAATAAAAACCGCGATAATTTCCCATTTGTTCAATTGCAAAAATATCCGCGGGACTTTCAACGATACATAATAGAGTAGAATCACGAGCGGTGGTTTGGCAGAGTTTACAAAGTGGATGTTCGCTAAACGTACGGCATTTTTGGCAATGTTTAATATCTTGCATGGCATCGAGTAACGTTTTCGCGAGATGTTTGCCACGTTCACGATTGCGTAAAAGTAATTGAAAAGCCATGCGTTGCGCTGTTTTGGGGCCGACCCCCGGTAAACAGCGCAGTGCTTCGATTAATTGTTCCAACAATAAGCTGCATTGCATTTAACGAATCGCTTTTACAAAAACACTCTCTGTGATGCCATCATGTTTTTACAGAGGTCTCTACACAAGTCAAAGAACTCGTCGTCCCGCGGCTTGTCCGCGGGATCCAGAAAGCCTGCAATGCCGCTCTGGATCCCGCGGACAAGCCGCGGGACGACGGTTGTGTAGAGATCTATGACGCTTTTAGCTGGCATGACAATGAAACTTTAATCAGTCGGTGGTAATTCAAAACCTTCTGGTAATTTAATACCGGTAAGCGAAGACATTTTATCGCGTGTGCCTTTTTCGATTTTGCTAGCCGCATCATTGATCGCCGCAGCAATTAAATCTTCCACAATTGTCTTCTCTTCTTTCATTAAGCTTGGATCTAGGGTGACGCGTTTCGCGATATGTTGGCCATTCATCACGATTTTTACAAGACCGCCGCCAGATTGACCCGTCACTTCCATCTCGGAAACTTGTTTTTGAATTTCTTGCATTTTTTTCTGCATTTCTTGCGCTTTCTTCATGAGATCGCCTAAACCGGGCTTATTCATTTTTTACACTCCTAAGTTGATATAATAAATAAATTCACAATCCTAACAAAAATACCTATTTTTCGCCATTAAAACGTTTTAATGGAGTCCATATCGAGGGTCGCATCAAAGAGCCCCATGATTTTTTGGATGTCATCATCGTTTTTAATAGCTTCGGTTGCTTTTGCCATACGTTCAGAATTTTCTTCTCTTTGTTTTTTAATCGGTGTTTCGCCCTCCGTTGTTGTTATTTTAATGTCTAACTTCATTGTTTTTTGGAAGTATTTTGCTAGCGCCTCTTCAATACGTTCGGTTAATTTTTTATTGAGCATAGGCTCATGCTGAATGGCAAGCGCTAAAGTAATTCTGTTATCCAAGATTTCAACAAGGGTGCAATTCGAGGCGAGCGCATACGTCATGCCAGTCAATGTTAATTTTGACAGAATATCAATCCAAGTACGGGTATTGTCGAAAGTCGGCGGCAAGGGTGCGGAAATGGTCGGTTTTGCGGGAACCGTCGTGGTATCTCGGACAAGATCTTTGACGAGATCTTTCACTGCTGCTTTCACGGCGATTTCAGGATGAGATTTGATGGCGGTGGGTTGTGTCGTTGCTGCAGCAGTCATCGGTCGAAATGCCAACATGCGTAGTAGAATCATTTCAAATCCCTGATGCGGATTTGGTGCATGGGGTAAATCTCGACGGCCATTTAATGCAATTTGATAAAAAAGCTGAATGTCTTCCGGTTTATACTGTTTGGCAAGCGTCGTGATATCAGACACGGTTGCTTTCGCGAGAGGCACCACTTGCGCCACACTGATTTGATGTAATATCGATAATAAATCATCGAGCGCTTGATAAAAGTTAGCGGCATGCGCCTCTAAATTTTCAACTTCATTTAATAGAGCGACACCATCATTTTTTTGTAAAGCATACAATAAACGAAATAAAGCATCTTCCGAGATACTTCCCAGCATTTGTTGGGTGTCTTTGATATTGATTTTTCCGCCACAAAAAGCAATGGCTTGATCCAATAAACTTAAAGAGTCTCGTACGCTGCCATCGGCCGCATGCGCTAATTGTGATAAAGCATTTTCTTCAAAAGTAATATCTTCCTTTTCACAAATATATTGCAAATGTTCTTTTAATAATTCGAGTGGCACGCGCTTTAAATGAAATTGTAAACAGCGCGATAATATGGTGATAGGAAGACGTTTTGGATCTGTGGTTGCTAATAAAAATTTGACGTAAGGCGGAGGTTCTTCGAGGGTTTTTAACAGTGCATTAAAACTATGCTGTGAAAGCATGTGCACTTCGTCAATTAAATAAATTTTGTAGCGCCCCTGGGACGGTTGATAATAAACATTTTCCAATAATTCACGGGTATCTTCGACTTTGGTGCGCGAGGCTGCGTCGACTTCTAATAAATCTAAAAACCGTCCTCCGTCAATGGCCGTGCAATTTCGGCAAGTCATACAAGGTGTTGCGGTAACACCTATTTCACAGTTGAGGCTTTTTGCGAAAATGCGCGCAATCGTCGTTTTGCCTACGCCTCGCGTGCCGGTGAATAAATAGGCATGATGCAATCGATTCTCTGAAAGTGCATTGGATAACATTCGCAGAATGGGCTCTTGCCCAATCATTTGTGAAAAAGTACGCGGTCGCCACTTACGTGCTAAAACTTGATATGTCATGAAAGCCGTTCCTAATGGAGGCAGCTGATACCAGCCTGACTTCGGCGCCCGCGTCTGCTATTACCGTTGCTTCCTTCCGGACCTGGCGGGGTTCATAACATAGCGTCGCGAAGAGACCAGCATCAACTACCATGTGCAGTGGCGGAGAGAGAGGGATTCGAACCCTCGGTACGTCGTTAAACGTACACACACTTTCCAGGCGTGCTCCTTAAACCACTCGGACATCTCTCCGACTTTTGTGCGCGTAAGATTAAACTAGAAAGAGAGATTCCGCAATCAAAAGATTTCATGTGAAATAGGTATTATTTTTCAAAATGTTAGAATGGCATGACATTTTTAGGAACAAATTACACAAAAAAGAGTATAATTTACTTAACGAAAGTTAAAAGGTGGCGCATGAAGAAATCTGAATTTCGAAGATTAATGAAGAGCTTAAGCAATCCTCTTGAATTTAAACAACAACTGGGTGATATTTCAGACTATTTTTCTACGCTAACTGGCGAACTTCCCCCGTTTATAAAACAAAAAGATCTTATTTTTTGGTTTCAAAAAAGTATTGCAAAAGAGACGACGATGGAGGCAGGCTTAATTCGCTATTTTCAAAATCCCTATTTTGTCAATCGACTTTTATTTGGAAAAGGAAGTACTAATTATCATGGTTCGCTTTTACATAAAGATAAAGATCGATATAAAAAACGCTATATGGAAGAAGGAAAAAAATTCCTTTACAGTTTATTCGCGACCGGTTCTTTTGAGGTCGTCGATAAAGAAGTCGAGGGCCCAAATTTTTCTTCCATTTATAAAAATGCGAACTATAAAAAACTTGCACGAGATGCAAGATTATTTACTCAAATAAAAAAAGAAATGATAGAAAAACTGTTAAACAAAAAAAGCATTTACGAAGATGTAGAAGATATCGTAGATGACCAAAAAAATCGCGGCAAAATGCTGCAACACCTTAGTTATACTTCACAAGAAATGCGCTGGAATGAATACATGGCATTATTTCGAAAAGTAGAGGAAAAACAGCTTCAGGAAAACGCCGAAATAAATGAAAAATCAAAAGAAATCACGGATGAAGAAGCTAAAAAAGAACCCATCAAAGCAAAGGACTTTTTTAAAGAATTAAGAGACGTATCAATGAAGAAAGGGGAGCCGCCATATAATTATCGCACTAACGTGCTTACAATATTTAAAAGCGATCCTTTACCTGCCTTTATTAAAGATGAAGATATCTTAAGATTTATTGTCAGTGACTCTGAGCTTGCAGACGCGCTTATCGAATCGAAGTCTCGATCTAATAGTTTGGTCATTCGTCTCCAACAATACCCCAATCTTGTGAAGGAATTAAGAAGTACGGTAACACGTTTAGGGCTGCAAGGAATTGCGAAAAAAGATACCAATAAGCTGATTCTGAAAATTGAAAATTCTATTGCGCCCGCATATCCTGAAACGTCACAAAGAAAATTAAGCGATATTCGCGACGCTTTTCAAGGAAGATATGCTTTAATTGGGGAAGAAATTATTCAAGCATTTGCAAATCAGTATGCATTAGATAATAAATTTGATTTAACTTATCCCCGTGATGAAAAAAAACTAGGTGAATTACGAGAATTTTTGGATAAATCACTTACCCTGAATGAACACCCGACGACTATCGAAAACCAATGGTATGATTTGCTATATCCATTTTTTAAAGACGACAAACTTGCAGAAAACGTCAGTAAAAGAATGGCAGAAAGGGTAAGTTATGAATTAGATGCATTACCAAAAGAAGATAAAGTAAAAAAAGATAAGCCAAAAAAAGTTGCAGAGGTTAAAGAAAAAAAACCTCTCGAAGAAAAGAAAAAAAGCGAGCCTATTTCTGTTGCGAGTGTTCCGCTATCTAAAGCCTCCGAAATCACTCGCGCAGAATCAAAACCAGAGGAAGTGCCTGAGCCTGTAAAAGTAGTAACTCCGGCACCAAAAGAACCGACCAAACCAGAACCTGTAAAAGTAGTAACTCCGGCACCAAAAGAACCGACCAAACCAGAACCTGTAAAAGTAGTAACTCCGGCACCAAAAGAACCGATCAAACCAGAACCTGTAAAAGTCGAAGCGAAGAAACCAAAAGAACCGATCAAACCAGAACCTGTAAAAGTCGAAGCGAAGAAACCAAAAGAACCGATCAAACCAGAACCTGCACTGCCAGAAACTCCACTCGCATCCATTGTTGAACGTGACATATGGAAAAAAGATTCGAAAAAACTTACAGAGACAACACCTTCACTCGCTGGAAGTGTAGACCCATCAAAATCAACTTTGGACGAGAATGATATTGCTTTTAATCAAGTGAAAAGCCAAGGAACCTCTTTCGTTGAACAAAGAAATAAAGAGAGATATTTTATTTCGTGTCAAACCAAACCAAAAAATATCTCATATCAGCTAGTGAATTTTAGTCGAATTCCAAATGATGATTATCTTTTATATGCTTACGCGCAAGTGCAAACGTTAAAGAATGCTGAATTGGATAAAGATAAATATATTTTTATTCATACCGATGATGAAATTTTACGAAAAAGTTATTTATTAATATGTCAATTGTATCATCTACCACTCGCATCGAAATATCAGAATGAAATCGGAAGTATGGATCATGTGAAAGCAGTGCAATCACGAATGAAAATAATTTTTAATCCTCCGGCCCCTTCATTTTTTTCACGATTGTTTGCCATGTTTAGTCCGGCTAAAAAAATCGTTCCCGAAAAACCAAAGTTTGGCGCCCCGCCACCCGCAGCCAATTCAAAAAGATCGACTCGCGATATTGCCACTTCCTTGCATATTCAAGGGAAAGATATTAAGCCTATGAGTGAAGTACAAATTCTCTGCTTAACGGTACAAGGTGATATAGAAAATTATAAAAAAGTCTCTATGACTGAAAAAGGGGAAGAAATTGCTCGTTTTAAATTATTAGAAGATCATCATCTTTTACAAAAATTACGTGCAAAATCTACAGAAAAATCAGAGAATGAAGCGCTTGATAAAGTTTTAGCGCAAATTACAACATTATTACCAAACTACACAAAGGTGCAAACGCAAACAGTGGTTGATACACCCACGCCTGAAATAAAAAGGAGCTTCAAGAAATGAATGAATTTCAACCGAGAGCACAATGGCATTCTTTTCATAGTTATGTACTTGTTACAACCGGTGCAATTATCGGTTTAGGCAATGTTTTGCATTTCCCTTTATTGGTCGCAAAATATGGCGGTTTATTCCTTCTTTTTTATGTCTTATGCGAATTAATGATTAGTTTACCGCTGCTTTTTGGAGAATTATTGATTGGTCGCCGGGGCAAACAAAATCCCGTCGGTTCCATCAGTATTTTAGCGATGGAGGCGGATGCCAATCGATACTGGGGGAAATTGGGTTGGCTTTGTGTTTTCGTTGTCACGATTACGCTATGTTATTATATTGTTTCTGCAGCTTTTCCAGCCGGATATTTTATCGATAGCTTAAAAGAATTATCGATTCATGGTAATCAAACCGTACCAGTGACATTGGACACGAATTTACAAACGAACTTTTTTAAATTAGAACTTTGTTTTCTCCTCTTCCTGTTTTTAGCGATGCTTGTGGTTTATCGTGGTATTAATCGAGGTTTAGAGCAAATTTCTTCGATTACGGTTCCGCTTTATTTTATCATTTTTCTTGGTCTCGCCATTTACATTAATATCAATGGCAATTTTATGAGTTCTCTCCATGAGCTCATTGCGATTCATCCTTCACAAACTGTCCTTACCGTGTTTGTCGCAGCTCTCGCTTTTGCTTTCTTTAAATTTGGTGTGGGAATGGGCACCATGATTGTTTATGGTTCTTATCTTCCTTATTCGGTATCTTTAGCAAGATCGACGTTGGTTGTTGTTTGTATTGATGCGCTCGTGTCGTTGCTTTGTTATTTTATTGTCAATCCATTGATGTTGACGATGCCAGTGGATACCTTCGTGCATGAAGTGACGAATCGCAATATCATTCATATTTTCACGAATATTCCGCATGGTATTCTCATTGCGGCGGTATTCTTTTTCGGCGCAATATTAGCCGCATGGACACCGATTATTGCCATGATGGAAACTGCTGTGATTACCTTAATCGAGCGTTTTCAATTATCACGCGGCAAGGCCGTATTTTATATTTTCTGTTTGATATTTTTGATCGGATCTTTGCAAGTTTATGCCATTCAGAATTGGTCTTCTGTTATTTTTTGGCATGGCATTTCGATTAATCTTTTCCTCAAAGATTTCACGACAAATGTGTTAGCACCGCTTTCTGCTTTATTGATCGTGATATTCGTAGGTTACATCGTCAAACGACAAGTGAGTATGAATGAATTGCAATTTAGCCCATTCTTTTATTCCATTTGGCGATTCCTCGTGCGATACATCGCGCCCATTTCGATAATTATTGTTATTATCACGGAGACGATTTTAAACACCTGGATTTTTTAAAATATATTAACCAAAATTTCTTCGTATATTTTAGTTAATATTTCTAAATCTTCGATTTTCACATGCTCATCAATTTGATGCACACTCGCATTGATGGGCCCAAGTTCAATCACTTCCGTGCCAGTTGGCGCAATAAAGCGTCCATCGGATGTGCCACCACCGGTAGAAAGGACAGGCGTGAGACCAGTAACATCCGCAATTGCCGATTGCGTAGCATCCATTAATTTCCCCTGTTTTGTTAAAAAAGGGTTGCCGGAAAGGTCCCACTGACAATCAAAATCTAACTGGTTTTTTTCTAAAATATGCATGACACGTTGCTGGATTTCTGCCACGGTCAGCGCAGTACTAAAACGAAAGTTGAAAAGACATTCTAAGTTACCAGGAATAACATTGGTTGCATTGGTCCCTGAGTGAATATTTGAAATTTGAAAACTGGTAGGGGGAAAAAATGCATTGCCTTCATCCCATTTTTCTTTTGTTAAATCATGAAGCGCACTTGCAAATAAATGTATGGGATTTTTTGCGAGTTCTGGAAAGGCCACATGACCTTGTTTTCCAAAAATGGTTAATTTTCCGTGTAAAGACCCACGTCGTCCCACTCGAATTTGATCACCGAGTTGATACTGACTACTGGCTTCACCAATAATGCAGTAATCTATTTTTTCATTTCTATTTTGTAAGACTTCCATCACTTTTTTGGTGCCATTAATACTGGCTCCTTCTTCATCACTGGTGATTAAAAAGCCGATTGATCCATTAAAATGGGGATTTTTTTCAATAAAATTTTCTGCGGCTATCATCATTGCCGCAAGTCCGCTTTTCATATCCGCGGCACCACGTCCATATAAAAAACCATCGCGTGTGGTAGGCGTAAAAGGATCTGACGTCCATTGGTCAATCGGACCCGTTGGCACAACATCGGTATGGCCCGCAAAAACAAACAAGGGCGCTTTATCACCTAATCTTGCCCATAAATTTTGAACATCACCAAAAGGTAACCATTCGATGTGAAAACCCATTTTTTTTAAACGTTCTGCAATGATTTGTTGGCATCCGGCATCGAAGGGCGTGACAGATGGAGCGCGAATTAAACTTTCTGTTAATTCAAGCGTTGCAGACCACATATTATTTCCTCAGAAAAAGATTTCACCTAGAAAAAAATCATAATAATATAAACTGCCTATCTTGATAAGGATATTGATATGTTTCGATTGGAAGAAAAGAAGGAAAGTAAATCATCAGTCAATAAAATTGCGGATCAAGTCGAAAGCTTACGTGATACTTTTAAAACAGGATGTACGCAATCTTTGCAATTTCGACAGCGGCAACTGGATCGTTTAGCATTATTTATGATAGAACGGGAGTCGTCGATTAAAGCCGCTCTCTACGAAGATTTAAAAAAATCAAGCCAAGAAGCATTTATGTTGGAAATTGGCGTCGTGACTCGAGAAATTCGTGAAACCAGAAACCAACTCGCCACATGGGTGACACCGACCGTCGTTCCGACGATGTTTTCAGCACAACCAGCGACAAGTTTGGTTCGTCCTGAACCTTTAGGCGTCGTTTTAATCATTTCACCATGGAATTATCCTTTCCAATTGGCGATGATGCCGTTAATTGGTGCTATCGCTGCCGGTAATTGTGCGATATTAAAGCCAAGTGAGGTGGCACCCAGCACAAGTCGAATGTTAGCAGCGCATTTACCTTCTTATCTTGATGAAAATTGTTTTAAGGTAGTAGAAGGCGGCGTACGAGAAACAACCGCTTTGCTGAAAGAACGATTCGATCACATTTTTTTTACAGGCGGGAAAGAAGTGGGGAAAGTTGTCGCTGCTGCCGCCGCAAAAAATTTAACGCCAACCACATTAGAATTAGGCGGAAAAAGTCCTTGTATTGTCGATCGTTCTGCCAATATTCCTGTTGCGGCTGAGAGAATTGTCTGGGGAAAATTCTCCAATGCAGGGCAAACCTGTATCGCGCCGGATTATGTTTTGGTGGATAAAGAAGTCGAAGAAACCTTACTGCACTGTATGAAAGAAAAAATCCAACAATTTTACGGCATGGATCCGAAAAAAAGTGATGATTATGGTCGCATCATTAATAAAGCGCATTACCAACGATTGTTACAAACATTAACAGACAACGGCAATATTTTTGTGGGCGGGGAAGTTGACGAAAAGGAACGATATATTGCACCGACAATTTTGAAAGATGTTTCTGCTGATTCTTCTATTATGGATAAAGACGCTGAAATTTTTGGACCTGTTTTACCTGTTATTGCTTACAAAGATATTCATGACGTCATTTCATTTGTGAATTCAAGGCCAAAACCTCTCACCGTTTATCTTTTTTCAGAGAATAAAAAAATGCAGGAGCATATTCAAAATAATACGAGTTCGGGAAGTTTTGTGCTTAATCATACTTTATTGCAAGGAGGGATTTCGACTTTACCCTTTGGTGGGGTGGGGGATAGTGGGATGGGTGCTTATCATGGCAAAAAATCCTTTGATACTTTTAGTCATCAAAAGGCTATTTTTAAAAAACCGACAGGGTGGAGATTGTTTGATGTATCTTCCTATGTTATTTATCCGCCTTATTCGACGACGAAGGAAGCGTTGTTGAAGAGGTTTACTTAAGGGTGCGGTGAACTTTCAATAAACCCTCACCCCTAGCCCCTCTCCCATAAATGGGAGAGGGGAAATTGAAAATAGTTCCCCTCTCCCGGAGCGCAGCGAGGGGAGAGGGGTTAGGGGTGAGGGTTTTTACGGCCCTCTTTGCTGCTGAGGGTCTTTACGGCTCAATATTCCTCAAAATATCATTCAACGTCGTCTTCTCTCGCGTCTTCGCATCGACCTTTTTGACAATGACCGCGCAATACAGACTATATTTACCGTCTTTACTCGGTAAATTTCCGGGGACTACGACAGAACCTGCGGGAACGCGTCCATACAAAATCGTATCGGATTCCCGATCATAAATTCGGGTGCTTTGGCCAATGAATACGCCCATCGAAATGACCGAGCCTTCTTCGACGATAACCCCTTCGACGATCTCGGATCGCGCCCCGATGAAGCAATTATCTTCGATGATGGTGGGGGTCGCTTGGAGGGGTTCTAACACGCCACCTATGCCTGCGCCACCTGAAAGGTGTACATTTTTGCCTATTTGGGCGCAGGAACCTACGGTTGCCCAGGTATCTACCATAGTGCCAGAATCAACATACGCGCCAATATTGACGTAAGAGGGCATTAAAACGGTATTAGGGGCGATATAAGCACCGATTCTTGCCACGGCGGGGGGTACAATTCGAACCCCAGGGGAAGTCGGTTTTAGCGGAATTTTATCGAAATATTCAGTAAATCCACCGTTAATGACCTGATTTTCTGAAATTTTGAAATAAAGTAAAATCGCCTTTTTCAGCCATTCATGGGTGTGCCATTTGCCATTGATTTTTTCGGCAACCCTACATTCGCCGGTATTTAGTTGTTGGATCACCAATGCGATCGTTTCTTTTAAATCCTTAGAAACGGTTTGTGGGGTAATATTAAAACGATCATTAAATGCCGTATTGATAATTTCTTCAAAAGTTTGAGTTTGCATAGTTTTCCAAATGTTCATTAAGCGTCGTCCCGCGATTTATTCGCGGGATCCAGTATTATATGAGTTACTGGATCCCGCGATCAAGTCGCGGGACGACGGCGTTGTATTTCGCAATCACTTCCAGAATATGCTAAGATACCCCACCTTTTTGCTTTGAAATGTCACAAATATGTCGAAAAAAAAGCCAATCGCAAATGCACTCGTGATTTACTCCCGACTATTCGGGTATGTACGCCATTATTGGCCGGCGTTACTTTTTGCAATGATCGGAAGTGCGGTATATTCCGGCGTTGATTCCTGGTTCGTCTATTTTTTAAAACCTTTGTTGAATGAAGGGCTCGTTGCTAAAAATCAGCAATTTTTAAGATGGGCTCCCTTGCTCGTATTAGTTGCATTTGCCATACGCGGAAGCGCGAGTTTTTTATCAAACTATTTTATCGCTTATGCTTCACGAAATGTGATTATGCGTTTGCGACAAGATGTCTTTGCGCATTTACAGCGTTTGCCCGCGCGGTTCTATGATAATTCTTCGTCTGCTCAAGTCCTCGCAGTGTTATTGTATAGTGTCGAACAAATTGCAAATTCCAGTGCCGATGTATTGACCTCCGCGGTGCAATCGTTTTGTTTGATGATCGGGTTATTAACGGTGATGGTAACGATTAGCTGGAAATTATCCATTTTATATTTCTTTTTAATTCCGCTTGTTGTAGTAGTGATGCGTATGACGAGCTTACGTGTACGTCGTTTAAGTTTACATATTCAAGATTCCATCACCAACCTCACGCATCGTGCGGAAGAAAATATTTTAGGTTATAAAATTGTTCGTGCGTTTGATGGGCAAGCAAATGAAATCGAAAAATTTAATTCTGCGACGCGCATTAATCGCCAACGTGAAATGAAAGTGATTGCTGCGCGATCCTTTAGTATTTCTGGCGTTCAAATTATTGCAGCGCTCGCCCTCTCTGTCACCATTTATATTGCAACACTTGATATTAATCATTCGCTTTTATCTCCCGGCGGATTTGTGGCAATGATGGCAGCAATGCTTGCCATGTTAAAACCGATGAAAGATTTAACTGCCATGCAAAATAAATTGTATCGAGGACTTGCGGGTGCACAAACCGTTTTTGAATTGTTAGATGAAAAACCTGAAGATGATTCAGGCACAAAAACGTTGCAACGCGCTAACGGCAAAATTGAATTTTCTCATCTGAAGTTTGCCTATGTCCCCGAAAAAACCGTATTGCATGATATTCATTTTGAGGTAATGCCAGGCGAAGTCGTGGCGTTAGTGGGTCGATCAGGGAGTGGAAAGTCTACGCTTATTAATTTGTTACCACGTTTTTATACCGATTTTTCTGGGGATATTTTATTAGATGATGTGTCGATTCGCGATTATCGTTTAATAGATTTACGTAGACAATTCGCCATGGTTTCGCAAAATGTGATTTTATTCAATGATACGGTTGCGCGCAATATTGCTTACGGGCGTGTCACTGAAGTCTCAGAAGCTGAAATTTATGCGGCAGCCAAGGCAGCGCACGTGTTAGATTTTGTCGAACAATATCCAACCGGCATTCATACGTTGATTGGAGAAAATGGGGTATTACTTTCCGGCGGACAGCGCCAACGAATTGCAATTGCGCGTGCGATTTTGAAAAATGCACCGATATTAATTTTAGATGAAGCGACCTCAGCGTTAGATACAGAGTCAGAGCGCTACATTCAATCTGCGTTGCAGGCGTTAATGCGTGAAAGAACCACATTGGTGATCGCGCATCGTCTCTCGACAGTTGAGCATGCGGATAAAATCATCGTGATGGATCAGGGTGCAGTCGTTGAAGTGGGAAATCATGAAGATTTGCTTGCACGAAATGGGGCTTATGCAAAATTATATAAAATGCAGTTTAAGCAATAAAACTCATCCATCGTCCCGCGCAAGGCCTGCGAGATCCAGAGCGGCATGGCAGGCTTTCTGGATCCCGCGAATAAATCGCGGGACGACGGGGTGACACTATGAAATTCTGGTACCAACCTTTTTCTATATTTGCGCTATTACTCCTGCCATTTTCTTATTTATTTCGTTTGATCGTTTCAATCCGCTATTTTTTATATCAAAAAGGTTTTAAAAAAGTTTTTCATTTTCGGGTACCCATTATTATCGTCGGAAATATTACGGTCGGTGGGACAGGTAAAACACCTTTAGTTATCTGGCTTGCTAATTTTCTAAAAAAAAATGGATGGCGGCCCGGCATTATTAGTCGTGGATATGGCGATAAAAAACATTATTTGCCGTATTTGGTGAAGGATGCTGATGACCCCAACATCACAGGTGATGAGGCTATTTTAATTCGGAAACTGACGGCATGTCCTGTGATGCTTTGTATCGATCGCGTGAAAGGCGTGCAAGAATTATTAAATAAAACGAATTGCAATGTCGTGATTTCAGATGATGGTTTGCAACATTATCGATTGGGTCGACATATTGAAATCGCGATGATCGATGGTGAAAGGCAATGCGGAAATGGTTTTTTGTTACCCGCGGGTCCGTTGCGTGAGCCTGTCAAACGGTTAAATAAGGTGGATTTTGTTATTGAAAATGCATTGTCCGTCGTCCCGCGGCTTGTCCGCGGGATCCAGAACGGCTGCGATGTTGCTCTGGATCCCGCGGACAAGCCGCGGGACGACGGGTTGAGCAGACATACTGGGGAATTGTTCCGTATGCAACTCATCGGCTCCGAATGCATTTCATTACAAGATCCATCTAAAAAAATTCCACTTAACCATTTTCAGAATCAAAAAGTCCATGCGATTGCGGGTATCGGTAATCCCGATCGTTTTTTTAATTCTTTACGAGAATTACACATAGATATTATTCCACATGTTTTTCCGGATCATTATCTTTATCAAGCGAGTGATTTACAATTTAACGATAATTTACCTGTTTTAATGACGGAAAAAGATGCGGTAAAATGCTTTCGTTTTAGCGTTGCGCGATGGTGGTATGTTCCAGTTTCTGTGGACATCAATCCATCATTTGGCGAAAAATTTTTAGGAGTACTTCATTCATGCGAATCATCATTCTAATTTTTAGTTTAATATGGTGCGTTACAGTCTCGTCAGCACCAGAGAAAAAGGCCGCGATCAATCCTGATATTTATACCGAAGATAAATTAGGAATTATGGTGACAAAAGATCATGCTCAATTTCAAATTAAATTAAAATCCAATGCTACCACGGGTTATTCTTGGTTTTTGCGAGAGTATAATTCCGATATCATCATACCCGTACAACGTACTATCATTCCACCAGAAACAAAAATGATGGGTGCGCCTGGTTTTGAATTATGGACTTTTAAAGTAAAACCCACGGCTTTTACCGTACCACAACAAACGATGATTCGATTAATTTATTCACGCCCGTGGGATTCAAATGATCAGTCTAAGCAGGTTGTTTTTCGGGTGTCGACTTAGATAAATGCGCCCCCTTTAAAAAAGCGTTGTTGCGTAATTAGAGGATTTGTCATGCCAGCATGCTTAAAGGTGGCATCAAAACATGCTGGCATGACAAAGCTTACATTGCTTGTTTAACAACGGTCGCATCTTGTGATGCTTCGTGCTTTAACAATTGTAAATGCATATCTTCTAAACTGTAATCCCGAGTTAAATTGATTTTATGAAGTGAAATAATATATTCATCATAGGAATTTTTTAATTGTGTTAATAATTCTTTCGCTTTGGGAACATCCTGCACTATATCCCTTGGATCTACATTTGCGAGTACAACAGTCACTCTATCAATGCGTTTTCGAAGAGCGTCAAGTGTTGCCATATCTTTAACAAGATAATGGTCGACATAACTTAATCCAAAAATTTGATAGTAAAAGTTGTATTTGATGTCTTTAATACGTATTTCAGCGATCTCGTGTAATTTATCAGAAATTTTATCTTGTAAGTCTAAAGCGGCTTTAACATCTGTTGGGCTTGTTTTTTTTTCACTATTTGAAAACATATAAACTCCATTTATTTAACTATTATTTTATAAACGCAAAAGATAGTATCCAATTTAAAATTGCAGCGCAATGTTATTTTATTTATTGATTGTATGAGAAGAGAGGGGAAAATTCTTGTCATCAACTATGTCATGCCAGCTAAAAGCATGCTGGCATGACAGGTTTTTCATTCGCTTCAATTACTTACTCCGGCATCTTTGACGAATGATGATTGATAATCAACCATTTTCCGTCAATTTTTTCATAGACGAAAGTAAATCTTGCTGGAATATTTTTACGATGTCCGTCATCCATAAATGAAAATTCATATAGTCCAGAATTAGTCACCGTTTTTCCATGAAGATGTATACGATTTTTTTCAGGTATGCATCGGATATCTTTATGACTGGTTAAATGTGCAAAATATTCGTCTAATCCATGATTTTTATTTCGTAAAATTTTATGCGAAAGCGTTGGAACCAATGTCGCACCTGGTGCATAAAATTGCGTGACGACTTTTGGATTTCCTTTTGCTTTTCCAATCGCTGTACACCATTGATGATACGCATGGTTGACTTGACTTTTAACTTCAGAGGTCGTGGCCGCAAAAATATTTGCGGAGAAAAATAAACATAACAATATAACAAAATACTTTTTCATGATTATCTCCTAGTAGTTAATCTGCCATATTCAAAAATAAAAGTATTTGGTGGTGCGGAATTGTAAATTAATTCAGTTGTGGGGATCGGTTTGGTCGTCGAATCATTTTGTTTTTGGATAAAAGTAGGTTTGCCGCAAGATCTTTCTACTGATTTTTGTGAATCGCCCGTGCTAACGGTCGGTCCACAAATACTGGTGCTTGTTAAGCTTTGTTCTTCCACCATAATATTAATTGCTCGATCATTGACAAAAGTCACTGTCATACGAATGGTGGCTCTGGGTGGCGCATTAAATCCAGGTGTGTAAGTTAATTGATAAGGTTGACTGACTAAAATAAAATATTTCCATTCCTGCGGGCCGTTCGGTTCACGCATTTCTGTTTTTTCAGAAACGGGTGTACCACACTGTTGTTTTACTTGTTCGACCGAATCTCCGACACCCACTTGATTAAAATTGGCGGGACACATCCAGGCATAAGTTGATAAAGAAAAACTTATTAAAATAATAGTAATAAAAGTATGACGGAATTGGTTTTTTTTCATATTAAAATAATCCTCGCATTTTTTTTGCCCTTTAATCAGTTTCTGGTTTTGAAATATTATCGTCGTCTGATTTTTTGTCTGTATCGCTACCTTCGGTTTCTTTTGCAAGACCCTTTTTGGGCGATAAGAAATTACGTAAAAAATGCTTTCGTTTTGTCGCTTTTGTATATTCGCTTACTATACCATGATCTTGGTGCAAAGTGCCTTCTTTCGCCCACGGCAATTGACGGTAATAGGGTAATGGCTGATTCGGATCAAAAATAGGGTATTTAATAATTTCAAAATAAGGAGAATAATCAAAATCTTTAGGGGTAAATAAATGGGGGTTGCGATGAACCAATTCAAATCCTGTTGATTCATCGATTTTTATGTAAGGTAAAATGGGAAATTTCACAGAAGTAAAAGCTTCTGCAATCAATGATGAGCAAATCGTACTATCTGGCTCGCCGGTGGCTGTGCGGAATAAGCTGGATCCCCATCTTCTTGGTAAAATCGACCAGGGCAGCAAAAAACGCGCTAAATCCAATAAATGTCGCACATTATAAGGCTTTCCTAAAGAGTGAATGGCATAGGCAATGACAAGTTCTGCATCGTTAGGAGAAATTCCAATAGGACGACAAATACGAATATGATACTTACGATAAGTGCTTAATGGTGACACAATCATGCCTTGTCCCGGCATGCTTTCAATGAGAAGACGAACATTTTCGCGTTTTTTCATGTGCTGCATGACGATTTTTCGTAAAGTATGATCTTCGATATCATGCAGACGGCCAATATAAAGCGCCGAATGTGTCCAAGGACTTTGTGTAATGGTGTGGATTACTTTGCTGACGCGGCTTCGGCCATCAACAAGTACAACATCTCCTGGTCTTACTTCATATTTTAAACGATTGAAATCTCCAGGAGGTGCTTCGTCTGGCGGCGTTTCTTTCGTAAGCCATTTTACAAACTTTTCATAGAAAGTATTCGCCATGGGGGTCCTTAAATGACAATACTTAGGCACAGCCGTCGTCCCGCGGCTTGTCCGCGGGATCCAGAGCCACATCTAGGGCTCTCTGGATCCCGCGGACAAGCCGCGGGACGACGGGTTTACACAACTTCATTATACCTTTTTCGCAAGCTCTGGCGCATAACCGATGTAAGATTCTGGCGATAGTTTGATCAGATCTTGTTTGATTTTGTCAGATAAATTTAGATTAGATATAAATTTATGCAGTATGTCACGGGTAATCATTTGTCCACGCGTAAAAGCCTTTAATTGTTCGTAAGGATCTTTTTCCCCATGACAACGCATGACCGTTTGGATAGGTTCGGCTAAAACTTCCCAATGTGAATCTAAATCTTCTTTAATTTTAGATAAATTCAAACTAATTTTGGATAAACCTTTTAATGTCGATTGATAAGCGAGTAAGCAATGTGATAAAGCAACACCCATGTTGCGTAAAACCGTCGAATCAGTCAGATCACGTTGCATCCGAGAAATGGGAAGTTTCATCGCCATATGTTCAAGTAACGCATTCGCAATACCTAAATTACCTTCGGCATTTTCAAAATCAATCGGATTAATTTTATGCGGCATCGTGGATGAGCCTACTTCTTTCGCAAGCGATTTTTGTTTGAAATATTCAATGGAAATATAATTCCAGATATCGCGATTCAAATGGATCAAAATATTATTAATGCGAATGACAATCGCAAACATTTCTGCGAGGAAATCATGTGGCTCAATTTGTGTCGTGTAAGGATTCCATTCTAGGCCTAATGATTTCACAAATTGTTCTCCGATTGCCTGCCAATCCACATGGGGATAAGCAATGACAAAAGCGTTGTAATTACCCGTTGCACCATTTAATTTGCCTAAAATAGGGGTATCTTGTAATTGGATTTTTTGGCGCGCTAAACGTGCGACAAAATTTGCGAATTCTTTTCCAACGGTTGTCGGCGTGGCCGGTTGTCCATGCGTGCGTGCAAGCATAGGAATGTCTGCAAATTCATGTGCATTATTTTTTAATGCATGAATAAGATCGTCCAACATGGGCAATAAATATTGTTGTCTCGCCTCATGTAACATCAATGCATAAGCTAAATTATTAATGTCTTCGGATGTGCAACCAAAATGAATAAATTCACTGGCGTGCACGAGTGTTGAATTCTCTTTAATTTTTTCTTTTAAAAAATATTCGACGGATTTCACATCATGATTCGTTTCACTTTCAATTTGTTTAATACGTTCCGCATCTTTTTCTGAAAAATTATCGATGATGTTTTCTAGAATTTTTTTTGCATCAGCGGGTAACTTTGGTAATTCAGGTAATGCAGCGTTTTCACATAAATGGAGAAGCCAGCGAATTTCAACAAGCACACGAAATTTCATTAATCCAAATTCACTAAAAATGGGACGTAATGCGCGAACTTTTTCTTGATAACGTCCGTCAAGGGGTGAAATGGCAGTTAATGTGGTATGGTTCATAAAACTTTTCCTTCATTTATTGCAATATCTTTAAGAAGTTCAGCCGCACGCGCTGCGATTTTCGCGCGCGAAAAAAGTAATTGTAATCGTGAGCCACCCAACTGCCGCCATAATACGGCTGAACGAAGTGCTGCGAGTAACAAAGCGCGGATTTTTTCCATATTTTCGTGGATGGAAAGCATTTTTTGATTGCCAAGTAAAAAAAATCGAAAACGAAATGGCGTAATAGCATTGATGTAAGTATCCGCCAAATTGGCGATGACGGTCGGATGCGTTAAAGAAAAATATTCGACTTGTTTTCTCGTTTGTTGAATGCGATCGCCTAAGGTACTTAACATGCTAGGATTTCTGGAAATTTTTCTTTGTAAACGCATCATCGACAACATATAGCGGGCATTTAAACGCGCATGATCGGTGTTCGCATGTAAAATCCCGGTTAATTTTTCGAGACCTAATTGTAACGATTGAATATTGCCAAAAACTGATACCGTATTTTTTGGCTCCATTTCAAAAATACTTTGAATACTCGTCTCAAAAATATTGGAATCTACTTTGCCTTTTTGCGCGATTTCTCGAATTAAACCGATAGATTGCGCGATTCCTGCAAGCGCAATCGTAATATCTGTTATTTTTTTATCTTCCAATGTTTGCTCCTTCAGTTTCAATAATGCCACCACCGAGACAAATTTCGCCGTCGTAAAAAACAATAGATTGGCCTTCAGTGACGGCGCGTTGCGCTCGCGCAAATTCAATTTTATAAATGTCATCGTTCATAGCATGAATAATACACACTTCATCAGGTTGGCGGTAGCGAGTTTTCGCTGATACTTCTAGTGGAAATGCGGCGGGAGCTTCATGGATCCAGTGAATATTGTTGACATATAACACATGTCTAAAAAGGAGGGGATGAGAATTGCCTTGGGCCACGATGAGGATATTATCTTTCAGATTTTTATGAACGACGTACCATGGTGACTCATCGGAATCCTTTTGTCCACCAATTTTTAATCCTTGACGTTGACCCAGCGTATAAAACATTAAGCCATCATGTGTGCCTATCACTTTTCCCGTATCTGTTTCGATTTTGCCTGGTTTTGCAGGGAGATATTCGTTTAAAAAATTTTTAAAACGTCGTTCACCAATAAAACAAATTCCCGTACTATCTTTTTTTTCATGATTAATAAAGTGCGCGTCACGCGCGATGTTTCGAACGGATTTTTTTTCGAGATCGCCAAGTGGAAAAATACTTTGCGATAATTGTGCTTGATTTAATGCATATAAAAAATAACTTTGATCTTTCGAAAGATCGATGCCTTTTAATAATTGATGGCGTGAATTAATTCTTGCGTAATGTCCTGTTGCAATAAAATCTGCGCCACGATGTTTGGCATAATTTAGAAAGGCTTTAAATTTTATTTCTTTGTTACATAAAATATCGGGGTTGGGGGTGCGGCCTTTTTTATATTCATCTAAAAAATGGGTAAAAACATGCGACCAATATTCAGGGGCAAAATTCACGGTATGAAAATCAATTTTTAATTGTTCACATACCGCTTTCGCATCTTTCATATCCATACTGGCAGGGCAGGGGAAGTCACTTGCTTCTTCCTCCCAATTTTTCATAAAAACACCTTCCACGTGGTGTCCCGCATTTTTTAACAATAGCGCGGTGACGGAAGAATCAACTCCGCCGGACATTCCTACGATGATGTGTTTTGTGGTATTTATGATCATAAATTTGCTCAAAAAAACCTTCGCAGTGTACCAGTTGAAGGGTAAAATGTATATTAGCCATTAAGTTAAAGGTACTCCAAAAAATTAGCAATTCGTGTCATTCCCGCGCAGGCGGGAATCCATTCTGAATAGATTCCCGCCTGCGCGGGAATGACACGATTTAGGGAGGATTTGTGGACTCAAGACTTGCGGGTGGTATTTTATTGATCGTCGGGACCTCGATAGGCGGCGGTATGCTTGCCTTGCCCATGGTCAGTGTCGGCGGCGGGGTGTTCTCCGCCTCCCTTTTGCTGATCGGATGCTGGGCGGTGATGACGCTCGCGGCTTTATTTATCTTAGAAGTCAATCTTTGGCTTCCCCCACGCAATAATCTCATTTCGATGGCAAAAGCAACACTGGGCACGCCCGGGGCCATTGCGACATGGGTGAGTTATATTTTGTTATTATATTCCTTACTTTGCGCATATATTTCAGGTGGCTCTGAGTTATTCGATGTTTTTTCAAAAAAATTGAATGTGAATATTCCTTCTTGGTGTGATTCCCTATTATTTGTCGTGATTTTTGGATACATTGTTTTTCGTGGCATTCAATTTGTGGACTATGCTAATCGTGGATTAATGGTTGCAAAATTTGGCTCCCTTTTTGCAGTGATTTTTTTCTCCATTCCCTACCTTGAAGGCTCTCACATTGTCGCGGGTGATCCGCGCATCGTTTTGGGTGCGACGACCGTTATGTTAACGTCATTTGGTTTTGCCAATATTATTCCAAGTTTGCGAAGTTATTTTAACGATGATTTCAAAAGTCTGCGCAAGGCCGTCTTCATTGGTAGTTTGATCCCTCTTGTCTGCTATATTTTATGGATTTTCGCAATCGTGGGTTCATTACCAAGAGATGAATTGTTGGGGATCACGGAACGAGGCGGATCTATTGCCGAATTAACAGAAGCGCTCAGCACACATTTAAACAATACTTCCATTACATTTCTTGCCTCCTTTTTTACGACGATTTGCGTATTAACTGCATTTTTATGCGTATCACTCGCATTATCTGATTTTTTAAGTGATGGATTACAAATTGAAAAAAAAGGGAAGGGGAATGGTCTCATTTTCGGTTTAACTTTTTTACCCTCCACACTCATCGTGATTTTTTTCCCCAGTATTTTTGTGAAAGCGCTGAATTATGCGGGAATTTTCTGCGTGATTTTAATTATTCTTTTACCTGCACTCATGGTTTACAGTGGAAGATACGTCAAAAAAATTGCGAAAGGATATGAAGTCAAAGGCGGGAAATTCGCCGTCTTAATGATTATTATTGTTTCCTTCATCATTATTGCGATAGGAATTCGTGAGATTCTTTGATATCTCACTAACGTTGTCCTTTGTTGGAACTTGTCATCCTGAACGAAGTGAAGGATCATTGTAATATTACAATGATTCTTCGCTACGCTCAGAATGACAAGCATGACAAGAACTATTTGAGGCTGAGGCTTGGAGATTCTGCTCTGCCTAGCGTTGCCTCTGCAGTTTCCTCTTTCTCTGTAAAAGAAGGTGAATGGTTGAGGGTGATTTCCTTTTCCTCCTCGACAGAAATTGATAATGATCGTCGAGTTGTTTTTGGTAAGCCATCAGAGATACGCGTATCAGAACTTCTCCTGACTGCATCCAATGAAATACTAACCGGCTCTTGTGGCGCCACTTTATTACTAGGTCGGCACAGTTTAAAAATATTTTTTGCAAACGCATAAATCGACGCGCCGATTCCACCTATCGCAGATCCGGTTGCAACGATAGACAGTCCTTTCGCAAGTGCACCGAGGAGAGGAATTGCGGCTAATCCGCCCGTTAAATAAAGAATACCTGCAACGGTTACCCCAAATGCTAATGCACGTAAAGTAAAATGCACGTACGGTTGTATTTTTTCAAAAAAACTTTTTTCAATCGATAATTTATTTAATGTGTTATTACGAACGCCAGGATCATCTTGTTGAAATAAATAATAACCCACACGAGAAATACCGCTTGCAATCGCATTAAATAGAGGCGAAAGCACGCGTCCTATTAACGTTGTGATAGGAAGTATCAGAGGAATCGCGAGCGCTCCTATGTTTCCAATAAAAGGAATGGCCGCAAGTCCACCCGTAAAATAAAGTAAAGCGCCAATGGCTGCGCCAAGCATTATCCATTTTAATGCGGTGAGTAAAGAAGGAAAGATGATAGTTTCAAAAATACTGTTATTCGGTTTTATTTCTCCCTTATCATACTCATCATCTCTGGGAAGTTTTGTAAGTGCAATTTCTTCATCTTTCAGAGAGTGGAGCGGTATATAGGGGCGTTTACTCGAAAGATTACGGAATAATGAGTTTTTTCTAATTTGAATGCTTTTTTCTTTAAATCCAGTTTTGCACTTTTGTAAAAAATCTTTAATCCCTTCAAATATAGGCTCTACTTTTAAGTCGCCTGCATAAGTGTCCCAATCGCTAAATAAAACATGATTACCCACGGCAACTTCTTCACGAACTTTACACTTTTTTGGATATATCGGAGAAATTGCAGTGTGAAAAGGCGCATTACCCGTATTATAAATAGCTAAAACATTTTTTAGGTTATCGCATGTTGAAAGATCTAATGTTTGATTCGTCAAACTAAGATTAAAAAAATCTAAAAAACGTCCCATTAAACTGTTTCCTGGGACTGGGTCTAAGACTGCGAGATTCGTTTCAACTTGGGTATCACTATATCGACTCAAATTTTTTGCGGCGAGAAATGCGGCAACACCTCCTCGACTTTCGCCATAGCAATTCACGATAACTTTTTTCCCTTCTTTAACGAGTTTCTCTACAATTTTTTCAACATGTCTGAGTTGACCATCAAGCCCAACGCCAAATAAACCGCCCGTCACTTTATTACGAATGTAAGCCCCATCAAATGCAATAGCATATTGATTTTTATCATCTTGAATGCCTTTGAATATGACATCTGAGCCATAAACCTTTCTTAGGCCATCTTTGGTTGGTTTTCGTGCACCAGTATTAACTTGGTGTGCGGTATTTCCAAAAAACACTGTTAAAACAACTTCAGGTTTTTCATTTGGATTTGGCATTTTAGTTACCCAAAAAAACAATATTGGCGATTATCATACCATAACGCTATCATTATGATCAATATTTATTCTTCAAGCACTTATATTGATTAAAAATTAATCCATATTTCTCAATTTTAATGTAAATTTATGATTCTATTTTACAAGTCCATGATAATATAAGCACATTTTCAATCAAGCCAAGGAGAAATAATGTATCAACATATCGCAATACCCTCGACCGGGGAAAAAATTACGGTTAATGAAGACTATTCTTTAAATGTTCCTCATGAACCGATTATTCCTTTTATCGAAGGAGATGGCACGGGGGTTGATATTACACCAGTCATGAAAAAAGTCGTGGATGCGGCGGTCGAAAAAGCTTACCACGGGGAACGAAAAATACAGTGGATGGAAATTTTTGCGGGTGAAAAAGCAACCCAAAAATACTCGAAAGACACCTGGTTACCTGAAGAAACATTGCATGCCGTTAAAGATTATGTGATATCCATCAAAGGCCCTTTGACGACCCCTGTTGGCGGTGGCATTCGTTCTTTGAACGTCACCTTGCGCCAAGAGCTTGATTTATACGTATGTTTACGTCCCGTACGGTACTTTAATGGGGTACCAAGCCCGCTGAAAGAGCCTTGGAAAACAGATATGGTGATTTTCCGCGAAAATTCGGAAGATATTTATGCAGGAATAGAGTGGTCAGCAGATAGCCAAGGTGCACAAAAAGTGATACAATTCCTGCAAAATGAAATGCAGGTAAAAAAAATCCGTTTCCCAGAACATTGTGGTATCGGTGTAAAACCTGTCTCGCGAGAAGGCACAGGACGATTAGTAAAAAAAGCGATTCAATACGCGATCGATAACGATAAAGATTCAGTCACCCTCGTACACAAAGGCAACATTATGAAGTTCACGGAAGGGGCTTTTCGTGATTGGGGATATGAAGTCGCGACAAAGGAATTTGGGGCAAAAATGCTTGAAAATGGTCCTTGGCAAGTTTTAAAAAATTCTAAAACTGGTAAAGACATTATCATTAAAGATGTGATAGCAGACGCATTTTTGCAGCAAATTTTAACGCGTCCGGCGGAATATAGCGTGATTGCGACCCTAAATTTAAACGGGGACTATATTTCGGATGCGTTAGCGGCACAAGTGGGCGGGATTGGTATCGCGCCAGGCGCAAATTTAAGTGATACCGTTGCAATGTTTGAAGCGACGCATGGCACCGCACCGAAATACGCGGGGCAAGATAAGGTAAATCCAGGATCCTTGATTCTTTCTGCAGAAATGATGCTGCGACATATGGGTTGGGCGGACGCGGCCGATCTTATTGTGAAGGGAGTGGAAGGGGCGATTTCTGCGAAAACCGTTACTTATGACTTTGCTCGCTTAATGGACGGTGCGCAGGAAACAAGCACATCTGCATTTGGAGAGGCAGTTATTAACCACATGAAATAATGGGCTTTTTTTGTCCATTTCATGTTTTTGAGTGTGTTACTTTTTCTCTATTTTGGAATAAACATATAATTATAATCCATTATTTCAAAATAGATGGGAAAGAACATAGATTTTTTTTGGGATTAAGGAAAAAATGGTAATTATAGACTATAAGTAAAGGTAAGAGATCATGAGCGTTGATTATGCAAAAATTTTACAGCCTGAAAGGGCAAGATCGGAATTTAAAGAACCCACGCTGTATCAGGTGGTGATGCATAAAGACGACTTTACCCCCATGGAGTTTGTAGTCAATGTTCTCGAAAAGTTTTTTCACATGGAAAAAATGATCGCGACAAAAATTATGGAAGAAATTCACAAAACGGGAAAAGCGATTTGTGGAATTTATTCAAAAGATATTGCCACAACAAAAATGGTTTTAGTGATGGATCATGCAAGGAGGCACGAACATCCGTTGTTGTGTAGCTTAGAGGCAAGCTAAGAAGCAAGCTAACTGAAGCGAAAAGCGGAGGTGTGCCGATGCTAGATAAGGAGCTTGAGTACACTTTGAATTTGGCATTCAAAGAAGCACGGACCAAACGTCATGAATTTGTGACGGTGGAACACTTGTTACTTGCTCTTTTAGAAAACGCATCTGCGACAGAAGTTTTAAAAGCATGCGGCGCTAACATTAATCATTTACGCGGCAATTTGCTCGAATTCGTTGATCGCACTACCCCAGTTATTCCTGTCCATATACACGATCGTGATACGCAACCGACGTTAGGTTTTCAAAGAGTATTACAACGCGCAGTTTTTCATGTGCAATCGTCAGGTAAAACAGAAGTATCCGGTGCGAATGTGCTTGCTGCCATTTTTAGTGAACAAGAAAGTCAAAGTGTTTTTCTCATTCGTCAAGAAAATGTCAGTCGACTCGATGTCATCAATTATATTGCGCATGGTTCGACAAAAACCAAAGCCGCCACGCGAGATACGGACAATCAATTTGGAACGAGTTTTTCTGACGAAACGGAAACCGAGCAAAGTCCCGAAGGTACCGGTAGTCCGCTTGAACAATTCACGACTAACTTAAATTCTCGCGCAAAGTTAGGCATGATTGATCCACTCGTCGGTCGTGAAGATGAAGTAGAACGTGTTATCCAAGTATTATGTCGTCGTCGAAAAAATAATCCTTTATTAGTCGGCGAAGCAGGGGTCGGGAAAACCGCTATTGCAGAAGGCCTCGCACGTCTCATTATCGAAAAAAATATACCGAATAAATTAGAAGATGCGGTCATTTATAATTTAGATTTAGGAAGTTTACTCGCGGGTACCAAATATCGTGGGGATTTTGAAAAACGTTTAAAAAGCGTTTTACACCAATTAAAAGCACAAAAAGGCGCTGTCTTATTCATCGATGAAATTCACACCATTATTGGTGCGGGTGCTGCATCCGGTGGATTGATGGACGTTTCTAATTTAATAAAACCATTATTGGCGTCGGGCGATTTAACTTGTATTGGTTCTACGACTTACAAAGAATATCGCGGCATTTTTGAAAAAGATCACGCGCTCGCAAGACGTTTCCAAAAAATTGATATTAAAGAACCGACGATTGAACAAACGATTGATATTTTAAAAGGATTGCGTAGCCGATTCGAAAGTCATCACGCCATTAAATATAGTGATGAAGCGTTAGAAGCGGCAGCTCGATTATCAGCACGTTATATTTCTGATCGTAAATTACCGGATAAAGCGATTGATTTGGTCGATGAAGTGGGGGCTTTTCAATATTTACTACCCGAAGTCAATCGTAAAGGTACGATCGAAGCATCCGACATTGAAAAAGTGGTGGCGAAAATTGCACGCGTTCCTGAAAGAAATGTGTCGACGTCCGATCGTGAGCTTTTGAAAAATTTAACACGTGATTTAAAGATGATGATCTTTGGTCAAGAGGATGCAATTGACACGTTAGGTGCCGCGGTTCGATTGGCGCGCTCCGGGTTGAGAGATCCTGTTAAACCAATTGGTTCATTCTTATTTATTGGTCCGACGGGGGTGGGTAAAACAGAAGTATGTAAACAACTCGCCAAAATTTTAGGAATTGAGTTCGTGCGTTTTGATATGTCGGAATACATGGAAAGACATACGGTTTCCCGATTAATCGGCGCGCCGCCAGGATATGTTGGTTACGATGAAGGCGGATTGCTGACCGAGGCTGTTAACAAACATCCGCATTCTGTTGTGTTATTAGATGAAATTGAAAAAGCGCATCCCGATGTTTATAACTTGATTTTACAAATCATGGATCATGGTACTTTAACCGATACCAATGGCCGTAAAACCGATTTTCGTCATACGATTTTTATCATGACATCTAATGCAGGCGCTGAAATGCTTGATAGAAATGTCATTGGTTTTACTGAAGATGAAACGGGTGGAAAAACAGATGTGATGTCTGCAGTAAATCGCATATTTTCTCCTGAATTTCGTAATCGTTTAGATGCAATTATTCAATTCAAACCTTTAGACACGCGAACGATTTTACATGTGGTAAATAAGTTTTTAATGGAATTGGAAGTCCAATTGGAATCAAAACATGTGGTGGTTGAAATTGATGATGAAGCACGCGCTTGGCTGGCGGTGAAAGGATACGATAGAAAAATGGGCGCAAGACCCATGGCACGCGTCATTCAAGAGCAAATTAAGAGACCTTTAGCAGAAGAATTGTTATTTGGAAAATTGCATGAAGGCGGACACGTGTTAATCACGGTTGCAGACGGGGAATTAAAGATCGCAATAGGAGAATTAGAAGATCACAAGGTGCGTTAAACGAGACAGTGTTGCAAACGGGGAAATAAGGGAGTATTTAGAAGGACAGAAAAAAGGGAGTCTATCTAATGATGCCGCGAGGATCGCGGCTTTTTTTATGTCTCAAAACGCTTGTCTGTGGGCACCTTTGAACGAAAATTAGCGAGAAAAATACTCACATACTGGCGTGTATGCTCCGTTTTTTCTCGCTAATTTTCGTCCAAATCTGCCGCACAGCCAAACGTTTGTGTAATTTCCGAGATGATTACTGATTTAGGATTCAGAATCCGTGGTTTTTTCAGCATTATTGTTTTGGGATGATTTTCCATCGCGACTGCGGAAGGTGATGCGACCTTTGGTTAAATCATAAGGTGTCAACTGTACAGTGACTTTGTCGCCTTTCAAAATACGGATGTAATTTTTACGCATTTTACCGGAAATATGCGCAATAACCACATGACCATTTTCGAGTTCAACTCTAAACATGGTATTGGGCAGGGTGTCGATGACAGTCCCTTCCATTTCGATTTGATCTTCTTTAGCCATAATCTCCAAAAGCCTCGATGAAAAGAGTGAGAAATAATGCCCTAAATTTGTTAAATAAGCAATGTTGGTCTCATGAGAGTGGATTATGGTATGGGACCCCTCACCCGGCGCAAAGAGCGCGCCGACCTCTCCCACAAGGGGAGAGGTTAACTGTTCTAATACCTCTCCCCTTGTGGGAGAGGTCGACGCACATGTTTTTCGTGCGGCGGGTGAGGGGATGTCCGCTTACTTGAAGGGTTTATAGTTTTCAATAATCTGAAAAGAATTCTCAACCATTTTTTTACCCTCGGGATATTGGAAGAAGGGTCCATAGATTGCTTTTCTAATAGGATTAATGAGTAAAATAGATAAAACGTGATCAAGAAATGCATCCCATCTCGGATTCCGGGGTTTTGCGAGTCCTTTGTCTTCATCTGTTTCGCGTTTGTATTCTACAATTTTTAAACGGAAATTCTCGATTTTTGCCTCGGGGGATATTTCTTTATTGTTTAATATCGCTCGCAATGCTTCTACTTTTTCGATTTTATCTCTGGGGCCGATTTTAATAGTGATACCCCAGATATTAATACCCACCAAATGTTGGTAGTATTTATTAGTTACGTTATTTAAATCATTTAATATTTTTAATGTTTTTTTATCTACATGCCTTGTTTTAGATTCAAGATAATTTCGAATCCATTCTTCTTTTTTTTGCGCACGAACTAATTGATCGAAGGCTTCTTTTTCAGTACGAATTATTTGATCGAAGACTGCTTGAGATTTTTGTTTCTGTTGTTGCTCGCTTATTGGATGGTAAGGTTCGTTTTCTTCTGATTCTTCATCAGTCGTGCTGTCACTGTCTCCCATCATATTTTCGCTAACTAAATCACAGAGTTCGAAGTGAATTTTTGTCAGTAGAGGAATATTGTGTTGGTTATTCAATAATGTTTTGCAGTTCTTTTCGGTAAGAATGCCTAAAGATTTGAAATCAACGATAATCTCATTGATGGTTGCATCGTTAAGATTAATCAGTGCTTCACGGTAATTTCGAGTATTTGACATAATGAAGTCAATTGTTTTAGTTGTGGTTAGTTATTATGCTCTATTTTTATGGGGAAAGAAAGAAGGGTGGAATAGCTTTGCCCACCCTGCATTGATCAAAAAAATGTTTTTACTATTTCTCTAAACTATCCAAAAATTTATCCGCATCCAGCGCCGCCATACACCCCGACCCTGCGGAGGTCACGGCCTGCCGGTAGATAGGGTCGGCCACGTCGCCTGCGGCGAATACACCCGGGACATTGGTGGCTGTCGCGTTACCTTTTAAGCCATCCTTAATGAGGATATAGCCGTTTTCCATATCGAGTTGATCTTTAAAAATATCGGTGTTCGGTTTATGTCCAATCGCGATAAAGACGCCGGTGACATCAATGACTTTTGTTTCATTGGTCGCAACATTTTTAACACGAATCCCAGTAACACCAGTTTCATTTCCTAAAATCTCATCCAACACATGATTCCATTCAATCGTGACATTGTGATGCGTTTTATTAATTAATTTTTCAGAAAGAATTTTTTCCGCACGGAATTTATCGCGACGATGGATGACGGTGACATGCGATGCAATATTCGAAAGATACAATGCTTCTTCGACAGCAGTATTACCGCCTCCGACAACGACGACTTTTTGATTACGATAAAAAAATCCGTCGCATGTCGCGCATGCGGATACGCCTTTACCCATGAATTTTTTTTCAGAAGGTAATCCAAGATATTGCGCGCTTGCCCCTGTTGCAATAATTAATGCATCACAGGTATAAGTGGTTTCACCACCTTGCAACACAAAAGGACGTTTTTGGAAATCCACGGATTGAATTTGATCGAGAATGGTTTCGGTATTAAAGCGTTCGGCGTGGCGCTTCATTCGATCCATCAACTCAGGCCCTTGTAAACCTTCCACATCTCCCGGCCAATTATCGACATCAGTTGTAGTCGTCAGTTGTCCGCCCGGTTCCATTCCCATGATAACGACAGGTTTTAAATTTGCGCGTGCAGCATAAACGGCTGCGGTCCATCCAGCAGGTCCCGAGCCAAGAATAATCAAGCGATGATGTTTGGTAGTAGACATATCGTCACTCTCACTTTTGGTTATTTTCATGGAGTGGTATATTAAACGAAGACATCAAAAAAGGATATGGAAGCTTGAAACAGGCATCACAAAAGAAACTCAATGCAAAACCCCTCAAAATACAAATGTCCCAAAGACTTCGGGAAGGAATATTAATACTTTCATTTTCGATGGCAGTTTTTTTATTTATTTCTCTAAGTAGTTATCACATCGGAGACCCGGGTTGGTCTGGCACGGGCGTGAGTAATGCCGTTAAAAATTTAGGGGGGCGCGTCGGCGCTTATTTTGCAGATATTTTTTTATCGCTATTTGGATTTCTCGCCTATGTGTTGCCCCCTCTGGTTGTTTTTGCCGCATGGATGGGGGTGCGTGAAGCACAAAAATTTCAATTAAACGAATTCATTTTTAAAAGTAGCGGTTTTCTTTTTATTATTTTGAGTAGTTGCGGCATTCTTTCGCTTTATTTAAATCATTATTCGTTTGCATCCGGCATGCATAGCGGGGGGATTGTCGGCGATATTATTATTTTTGCGCTTACCTATATTTTAAATATTGTGGGAAGCACTTTATTTTTGATGGCAATCTTTTTTATTGGGATCACTCTCTTCACTGGATTTTCTTGGTTGGGATTTATTGATAATTTAGGTGGAAAAGTGATTCAGCAATTGCAAAAAATTCCGGATCTTTTTCCCAAAAGAAAAGCAGTGCCGAGAAATACACCTGTGATTGAAAAGAAAGTGAAAAAAGTAGAGGCACCTGTTTCGGTTCCCCCGAAACCCGCAGAGCCTCTTACCGTCTCAAAACCAAAACCCGTGATTAAAAAAGCAGAAGTGTCTTTGGTACAGGTAGAGCCTGGGACCGTCCCTCCCTTATCGTTATTAGATCCGGTGGTGGTTTCGGAAGGAAAAGCGTTTTCTAACGTCAGTTTTGAAGAATTATCGATGTTGGTAGAGCAACGTTTAGCGGATTTTGGCGTGGAAAGTAAAGTGGTTGCGGTTCATCCAGGCCCTGTTATTACTCGATTCGAATTAGATTTAGCGCCAGGTATTAAAGTCAGCAAAATTACCGGTTTAGCAAAAGACATTGCGCGCTCCATGTCAGTGAGCAGCGTCCGCGTCGTGGAAGTGATTCCTGGCAAATCGTTTATTGGTCTCGAATTGCCGAATGAACATCGTGAAGTGGTAGGATTACGCGATATTTTAGAATCCGATCGCTATCGACAATCCCGATCCCCCTTAAGTCTTGCGCTGGGGAAAGATATTGCAGGTTATCCTGTGGTCGTGGATCTCGCCAAAATGCCGCATTTATTAGTCGCGGGTACGACCGGGTCCGGGAAATCGGTGAGTTTAAATGCGATGTTGTTAAGCATGTTATTTAAAGCAACGCCTGAACAACTTCGCATGATTATGATCGACCCGAAAATGTTGGAGTTATCCATTTATGAAGGTATTCCACATTTATTGACGCCGGTGATTACGGATATGAAAGATGCTGCCAATGCATTGCGTTGGTGTGTGGCTGAAATGGATCGACGATATCGTTTAATGTCGATGTTGGGGGTGCGAAATCTTTCCGGCTTTAATACGAAAGTGACGGAATCTGCAAAAGAAGGCAGTCCCATTCCGACGCCTGAGTGGTTACTCGCGCTCGGCAATCAAGCGCCAGAATTAAGTGCTTTACCGATGATAGTCGTCGTGGCTGATGAATTAGCCGATATGATGATGGTCGTTGGTAAAAAAGTCGAAGAGTTGGTGACACGCATTGCGCAAAAAGCGCGAGCGGCTGGCATTCATTTAATTTTAGCAACCCAACGTCCGTCGGTGGATGTTATTACGGGTTTAATTAAAGCAAATGTACCTACACGAATTGCATTTCAAGTTTCATCACGCATTGATTCACGCACGATTTTGGATCAGCAAGGCGCCGAACAATTATTAGGAAACGGCGATATGCTTTATTTACCGCCGGGTACTGGCGTGCCTGTGCGTGTGCATGGCGCCTATGTTGGGGATGATGAAGTGCATCGGGTGGTCGCCGCTTGGCAAACTTACGGTAAACCAACTTACTTAGAAGAAATCACCGAAGGATTTAATGAAAATGTTGCGAACGGTGAAGAAAATTCGGGTGAAGCGGATCCATTATATGATGAAGCTTTAAAAATTGTGACAGAATCACGTCGCGCTTCGATTTCACTCGTCCAAAGACGTTTGCGAATTGGTTATAACCGCGCGGCAAGAATTATGGAAGATATGGAAAGTGCAGGGGTTGTGAGTAGCATGGATGGCGGCGGATCACGTGAAGTGTTGGCTCCGCCACCGGTTGAGATCTGATTTTTTTAACAATTGATACGAATAGAAGTGAGCGTGTCTTCACATTCTTTATTATCAATAAATTTTCTGAAATTTTTATTTTCGGGACGCGCAAATAAACCGCCTTGATATTGAATAATGGCGCGAATGGCAGCATTAATTTTTTTATCTTGAAAATTATAATTATTAAATCCAGCGTTTGGAATATTTACAATAAAATCTTTAATGATATGATCATTTATCATTAAATCAGAAAAGGTTTCGGGGTAATTAAAAGGCGGAATTCTACAGTACTCGTAAAAAATAATAAAAAAAAGCGCCAGCGCTACTCCCCCAAGATAGGGAGGAGCTGTAATCGCTGGATAACAACGTTGTTTTATAATACTTTCATGTAATGTTTGACAATCAGGATCTTCTTCTTTGACGAGTCCTTTGTTGCAAATCGGATAGCATCTTATCGAAGTGGTATCTAATTCACATTTACCAATCGTAGATCCATCATCAGATTTGTGTGTTTCTTCATAGTATCCATCGTCATCATCCACTGGTGAATTTTGATAAAGAATATCTAATTTATCTTGGCATGAATAATTATTCATAGCGTTATAGTTTGGTGCATGATAATCATTTTGTAATGAATGCACCAATGCGCCATTATTCACAAAAATTCGACCGGTTAAAAATGCATTAATGCCTGTCCCTAATGCAAATATAATGATGAGAAATTGATAGATACGATTTTTTGTTCGGTATTGTTGATAGGCATTTTTTCTATAATTATTAATGGAATTAATTTTATCGAATTGACTTATTGCAAAAAAATCGAAAATATTTTTTTGCGTAACATGATTTACATTGAATTGAACCAGATCTTTGGGCGCCAAAAAATAAAATATTTCATGCCGTAAATCGGTAGACAATGCAGAAAAAGGGAAATATTTTTTGGTGTTTGGAAACGAAGTGGTTGGATTTAAATAATCATAGTGAAGCAAGGG
>JABDEN010000002.1 GCA_013287025.1 Gammaproteobacteria bacterium
TTTACGTCAAAAAGTCATTGCAAATTGGGTGGGCAGAGAAGTGGTGAATGAAGCGCGGTTACAATTAATTACCCTACCCACGGCGCCCAATACGTTAGATCTGGAAAAAGAAATGCTTGGAGAAACCTGGCAAGTCAAAGGCTCACTCGTTCCCACACCAAATCCAAAAATTCAAAAAATTGAAGTCAGTGTTTATCAACATGAAAATAAATTCAGTGAATTAAAGAGTTATTGGTATGCGCAATAACCTCGGATTTACTTTGCTTGAAATATTGATCGCGCTTTCTATTTTCACCATTGTATCGATCATGATGACAGGAACGTTGCATACCGCCATCAATAGCCAGACCATCACGGCAAAAAATGCCGAAAAATTAACAAAAATACAACTCAGTTTATTATTAATGTCGCGCGATTTCGAGCAGGTCATCGATCGACCGGTTATCAACGCGAAAAATATGAGTGAAGGTGCATTGGTCGGAACTCCCCGCATGGTCACTTTTACGCATAGCGGGTGGGCAAATCCCGGAGGAATTGCTCCTCGCGCGACTTTGCAACGCATGCAATATTCCATAGAAAATCACCGATTGATCCGATCCATCTGGCCCGTGCTGGACCAAACCGCCAAAACAGAACCGATTCCCCGCGTTTTATACGATAAAATAAGTAATTTGCGGTTTGAATATTTAGATGATAAAGGCAAATTTCAAAATAATTGGCCAACAGAAAATGCGCCCACAGCTCTACCCGTTGCAATTCGTGTTACCCTCATTCTAGAAAATTGGGGTAAAATAACCCAAATTTACCTTTTAAAAGGACAAAATGTACCAAAATCCTCATAAACAACAAGGGGCTGCCATTATTGTTGCGCTTTTTGTTGTAAGTATCGTTGCCATTTCTGCCGTGCTCATGTTGGAACGCTTTTCGAAAGATCTGCGAAGCACTGAGCTGATTCACACCGCCAGCAATGCGGAATTATTAGCGGCAGGTTCTGTTGCATGGGCGATGGAACAATTGAACGAGAATTGGAAAAAGCAAAAACCAGGACAAATCGTTGATGCCACTCCCATCACTTCACCTGAAAATACGATGGATAATGCAACGATTAGTAGTACGATTGAGGCGGCCGATGGAAATTTCAATATTAATAACATAGCCAATCCAGAATATGAGGAAAATTTCATTCGGTTGATTCAAATAGTGCAACCGGAAATGACGGAAGAAAAAGCGAAAAATATCTCAACTGCCGTTAAAAATTGGATTGCAACAGGATCGGGGAATCTCGATGAATATTATTCAAAACAAAACCCGCCTTACCGTGAAGCGCATCGCGCCATGACAAACATCAGTGAATTACGTTTAGTGAAAGGGGTCACGAGAGAAATTTATATGGCATTATTTCCCTATATTTTTGCACTACCGGAGATTACGGTGATGAACGTGAATAATGCCCCACTTCCTGTTTTAATGTCGTTAAGTCCTTCCATGACCAAAGCATCCGCTGAAACCATTAGGAAAAGCACGCCTTTTCAAGATGTGGCGAAGTTCATGGAGTTAGACGTGGTTAAAAACAACAATATTTCAAAGGAAAAAATAGGGATTATAAGCAACTATTTTTTGGTAAAAACGCGTGTTAAAGTAAATGATCATGAAACCGTTTTATTTACCTTAATTCATCGTGAAATCAAAGATAAGAAACCTATCGAAACGGTATTATGGCAAAGTAAGGGATTGCAATGACCTCAAAAATATTGCTTTATTTACACAGTAATGACAACACTATCATCAGTTGGATCAAAACAGATAGCGACGATATCGTCCAGGAAGAACGTCATCGCGTCCCCATCACCGATTTAGCAACCCTCGCAAAAGATAGTGTGGTGACTGTCATTGTGCCTGGTGAAGAAGTACTCGTCACTTCCATCGATTTACCGAAAATGCAACGTTCAAAATTAAGAGAAGCGGTTCCCTTCGCGCTTGAAGAAAAACTTATTTCTGATGTGAACGAATTACATTTTGCGATTGGAGAAAGTGAAGTAGGCGAATCAACGCCTGTGGTCGTTGTCAAAAAACAAAAAATGGAAACTTGGTTACATACCATTCGTGAAGCAGGATTGTCACCAACCGCTTTTATACCTTCCATTTTCGCCATTCCTGATCCATGGCATGTTTGTCTCGACAAAAAAATTGCGATTGTCCGTACGCATCGCTATAGTGGTTTTGCCTGCGATTTATATAATTTACAAACGCTACTAGCGCTCGAATTAAAAAAACAATCGACGAAACCGGAATGCGTGCATCTTCATTGTTTCGAAGATGCGGAGATTAAATTAGATTTCGATTCAGTTTCTGTCAAAGAAATGAAAAGTAATAAAAATATATTAACCTGCATGCAAAAATGGTTAATGACATATCCACGTATTGATTTATTACAAGGTGAATATGAGATCAAAGAAAAAACAAATTTTTCTAAAAAAATCCTGGACCCTCACTTCCCTTTTAGCCATTGCGTGGATTGCAATTTTATTTTTCAATCAAATTTCTTCATATGTTATGCTTCATCATGCGGTAAAAAATAGCGATCAAGAAATTGCAACCATTTATAAAAAACATTTTCCAAACGCGACAGATATTGTAGCGCCACGCGATCGCATGAATAGTCAATTACAACTATTGACGCAGCAGTCTTCAAAAAATTTATTTTTTTCATTGTTAGTCGATATTGGAGATGCGTTACAACAAATTTCTGGGATTGAGCTCGACAATATTGATTATCGTGATCATCGTTTTTCATTACAAATATACACAAAAAATTTCGATGATCTAGAACATTTTGTCAAAATATTCGCGGAAAAAAGCCTCATGGTCAAACAACAAAATGCCAATATGTCAGGATCGATGGTAAAAGCAAATGTCTTAATCGGGGCAAAAACATGATAAAAGAATATTGGTTTCAATTAGCTACTCGTGAAAAACAAACTATCATGATAGGTGGGTTTTTCGCATTCCTATTTTTATTTTATTTTTTGATATGGTCTCCGTTTACATCTAAAGTTGAGAATTTAAAAAATACCGCGAGTAGTAATGCCGTTTTGCTAAAAGAAATGCAAGAGATCGATCAGAAAATAAATTTTCTTCAAAAAAATAGTATTAGCACGCATGGTTCCTCTTTAAGTATTTTACAAAATGCCATTCAACAAAGTAGCGTTGCAAAAAACCTTACTGATATGCAACAAAAAGAAAAAGATTCCGTGCAGCTATATTTTAAAGAAGTTGACTTTGATCAGCTTATCACGTGGCTTATCAACAATTCTTCTGAAGGATGGACAATTTCAGAATTTTCAACTACGAAGACCAGTAAACCGGGGATGGTTTCGGCAAGATTTCAATTAAGGCTTTGAAGTTTATGGCATTATTAAAATTAGTTTATTACGCTTGTCATCCTGCGTTACACAAAGTAGCGGAACCCGTGACCATTTTTGACGAAGCACTCGCAACCTTAGTCAAAGATATGTATGAAACCATGTACCATGAAAACGGCGTGGGGCTTGCCGCACCGCAAGTTGGTATTACAAAACGTATCGCGACGATTGATGTGTCTGAAGAACGGAATAAACCTTTTGTGATTATTAACCCCGAAATTATTGAACGAAGCGGCGAGGCGCTCATGGAAGCCGGCTGTCTTTCCGTCCCTGGGACTTACGATAAAGTCCCCCGCGCAACTTATGTCAAAGTACGCGCGCAAGATGAGAAAGGTAATTTTTTTGAAATAGAAGGTGAGGGATTGTTAGGACATTGTCTTCAACATGAAATCGATCATTTAAACGGAAAATTATATATTGATTATTTATCTCCATTGAAAAAAAGAATGCTGTTGAAGAAGATGGAGAAGTTTTTGAAGAAGTAAGGTATCAAAGTAAAAATAAAATGCCTAACAAAACTTGTCATTCCCGCCCCCACCGTCGTCCCGCGGCTTGTCCGCGGGATCCAGAGCAACATCAATGCAGTTCTGGATCCCGCGGACAAGCCGCGGGACGACGAGGTTTTCCATTTATTTTTTCACCATCAAAACCTTCTCCTCCTCTGCATCAACCTCTTCAGGAATAGGTTGCTGAAACACATGTCGAACTTTTGAGAGCCAAGAGGATTGCATCGTGGGTGTTTGTTTATCTAATAAATAATTCTGAATAAGCGCGATGCATTCAGCGCGGCGTTTTGATAAATCAAAAGTTTTCGTCAAATAATTTTCAAAATTTAAATCTACTTTTTCACAATTTGGTTTTTGTTGAATTAAAAATAGAACGGTCTCAATATGCCCATATTCCGCAGCGACCCTAAAAATTCTAGGCATTTCAATATTATTCACGTTCGCATTATGTTGAAGAAGCGTACGAACCATCGCTAAATTTCCAATTTTTGCTGCCCAATATAATGGAGGAAGTTCGCATCCAGACAGCAAACCATACTGATACTCGGAAACGGCTTGATTAGGATTTGCTTTCGCTTCTAATAACGTTTGCACGATCTCTATTTCCGATTTTTGAATCGCTGCAAAAAGCGCCGTGCCTAATCTCGATTTTTTATTGACGATTGCTTTCGCATCCAAAAGCAATTTTACCGTTGCAAGACCACCTGTTTGCACTGCAACATGCAGGGCATTATCATAAGATCTTTCAAAATTAACATCCACATTCACTCGAATGAGTTGGTCCACTAATTCTGGATCATTTAACTTAGCAGCAAAATATAATAATTCTTCCACTTGCGTTTTTTTAAGAAATATCACTCGCGTCAACAATGTGCGAATAAGCTCAATATTATTTGAATGCATGGCACAATCTACCGCGAATCGAAAAATATTATCCGCACAATCTTTCAATAGTGTTAGCGTGAATTCATTTAATTTATATAAAATGACATGATGAATTAAATCGTGTTTATGCATGGGATAATTTTTTAAAAACAAATTCATTAAATCGAATTTTTTCCGAGAAGCCAGCAAGCGACACAATTCAGAAACATCTCTTATCGTCACGAGATTTTCTAGCAATAACTCAATTGCGATAAAATTTTCTTTTTCCACCGCAATTTGTAAAGGAGTGAAATAAGGTGTGCCATAACTCATATTCGCATTGGCTCGAATTAAGAGTTTAATAACATTCGGATCTCCCTTTAAAACTGCAGTCATTGACACGCTATTATGTTGTAAATCATGATCATTAGGATCGACATTTGCCTCAATTAATAATTGCGCGCATTCATAATCTTCATCTTCAACACAAATCATCAGTGGAGATTTGCCATGATAATTTTTAGCGTTTAATGTATCAGCCTGCAATTTCGGCAAAAGTAATTTTAATTTTTCGGCGCGAGAAATTTGATTTTTTTCCTCTATCGTCTCAAATAATAATTTTTCTTGTTTAGTGAGTGGCATAAAAAATCCTTTTTTTATTTTACTTTTAATCGCTGTAATGGAATATATTCAATTTCTTTTTCATCCAACATTTTTTGTTTTTGCATAAATAAAGAATCAATGAATGTCACTTTAGTGGATGGTTGCACTTTTACCGAATTGAAAATACTCATACATTCTGCGAATTGCAATACATTGGTATTTTTAGATGGTTTAAAGTCTTCTGATACTTGTTTTAAATCTACCTTTGCCTCAATCAAATATTCAAGACAATCAACGCGACCTAATTCAATGGCTTTTTTGATAGACTTTTCTACTCTTGGATAATCAATATTCGCTTTATATTCCACTAATAATTTCATCATGGGAAGATTATTTCGCATCATCGCAATATGCAAAGGAATGATATCCTCCATTATACCAAGGCCTTCTCCGCATAATAATAACATTTCATTACGTAACCCATTTTCATAATTAGGATTCGCTTTATGCTCTAATAATAATTTCGCTCCATCCAGATTATTGATGCTTATCGCTACAATTAAAGGCATCTTATCTGCAACCTCTAAGTTAGGATCGGCTTTAGCTTCGAGTAACGAACGAATACATGATATTTCTTTTGCTTGAATGGCAGCATACAAAGCGGTTTTACCAATATACTTTGTGTTCACATCCGCTTTGATATCCAATAATTTTTTTAAAGCAAAATGAGATTTTTTTTCTGCCGCATACACTAATAATTCGTTCATACCTAACATTTGTAATTTGCGACGAGAAACGCTTTTTATATAACTAATGCAATTTTCTTTAATCGCCGCTTTCAACAAATACATTTCGTCTTCGAGGACGAGAGGGAGATGTTCTCTAATTTTTAGAATCACATTAAAATGTGATCCGCGCAATGCATACTCTATACCACGGTCTAAAATATCTGACGATATACGATGAATAAATCGATTGACGATATCAATATCGCCATAATAAGCTGCGCCTTCGAAAATTCTTTCTATGAAAAGATGACTATTATATTTTTCTAATAAGTTAATCAACTCATAAGCTTTAGTTTCGAAAATAAAATGAATTAAGTCATGGATAATTGTAATCTTCACCTTTTTTTCTAGTAATTTTGTTGCTATTCCAAAATTTTTGCAATGAATTGCCATTTCCCATACATTGATATCATCTTCTTTATTCGCATAATTTGTTTTCGCATTGATATCTGCGCCTGCTTGAATAAGAAATCCTGCACATTCGTGGTAATTTTCTTTGATCGCGAGCATCAGCACGTTATACCCATAAATATTTTTGGCGTTTACATCTGCATTGGCTTTCACTAATAATCTTACGGCTGCCATATCATTTTTTAGAACCGCGATCCAAAGCGGTGAATGCCCGCGTCGATTTTTGCAATTGATATCATCTTCTTCGGTTAATTCGTTAATGATTGCGGTGAGTTTTTCTACGCGGGTTTCTTCTTCTTTCATTTCGAGGACGGCAAAAAGTTTTTCTTCATTTTCCTGAAGTGGCATACGTTCTTCCTTAAAGTTTTTTTTATGAAAATGAAAGACTATATTAGTTTTTCTTTCTTGTCATCTGTGCTTCTTTATAATCTGTCATGCCAGCATGTTTTTATGCCACCTTTAAGCATGCTGGCATGACAGTTTTGTTAGGTAAGTGCTGTTATTTACTCCCGCATTTTGAAAGCGGGAGCGAGATGATATTTGTTAACGGTTGCCAGGGCCCATACTAGGACTTTCAAACTGTTCTGGGGTTGGTGCATCAGTAGGGTTAGGTTTGCTAAACATTGTGCTTGGGATGACTATAGTAGTATGAGTTGGCTTTGTCTCAGTGGTTTCAGTCTTAGCCTCTGGAGCAATCGGCTTTTTCTCTGTGGCTACAACCTTATCTTCTGGAGGACACGAAGATAAAGCTTGCACTATACAATATCCAAGACCGACAACTATGGCGAATCCCACGCCACCTGCTATGAAAGCTGCTCCACCGACCCCTGCTGGGATAACGGTTTCATACAAAGGTATATTATCTTTTACCATTGCATCTCCAAGCGCATTACCTGCCATAGCTAACAGAACACCTAAACCTGCAGTTGTTTTGGTTGTATGTTTTGAATCGGAACATCCACCCATCGCACCAACAATCGCGCCTATTACTGCATTACCAGCCGCACTTTGATTAATCGTTGACATTGCATAACCAACGTGACCCGCTGTTTGCATTATTTTGACACCGACTGAAGTTACAATAACACCACTCGCAGCATAACCTCCGCCCGTTAAACCCATTCTTGCTAACATTCTACCTATACTCACAGGGATAACTCCTCTTTTTGTTAATAAAAATAAATACATAGAACATACAAAATAAAACGGGGGTATCATAACGGTATTTCATTTGAAATGCAGTAAAAATTTTATTGCGGGGAGGTCATCCTGAACGAAGTGAAGGATCGGTTTAATTCATCACCATATTATGGAAGTAAACTGATCCTTCACTTCGTTCAGGATGACAAAGCCTCTACATGCAACAACGCCTTTACAAAGGGGACTTTCTCAGTCCAAAAACCGCTTCACCACACCCTCATACGCATCAATACGACGATCGCGTAAAAATGGCCAGCCGCGGCGGACTGTCTCTGTGCGGTCTTTGTGAATGGTTGCCAGTAACACTTCGGCTTTTTCCTGACTCGCTTCCGCTAAGAATTCACCCTGCGGCCCGGTGATAAAACTTGAACCCCAGAATTGTAAACCGCGCTCTGATCCCGGTTCTGCAGATTCAAACCCCACACGATTACACACCACCACTGGTAAACCATTCGCAATGGCGTGCGCGCGTTGAATCAAAATCCAGGATTGACGTTGACGCTCACATTCGGATTTATCATTTTCTTGCGTGCCCCAACCGATGGCGGTTGGATACAATAAAATATCCGCACCGCGCAATGCCATCAAACGCGCCGCCTCTGGATACCATTGATCCCAACAAATTAATACACCTAATTTACCGACAGAAGTTTGAATCGGCTCAAATCCTAAATCGCCAGGTGTAAAATAAAATTTTTCATAATATCCTGGATCATCCGGAATATGCATTTTGCGATATTTGCCTGCGATTTCGCCATTTTTTTCGAAAACGACTGCAGTATTATGATAAATACCAGCGGCACGGCGCTCGAACAACGACGCCACAATCACAATTCCTAATTCTTTCGCAATCGCACCAAAGAAATCTGTGCTCGGTCCCGGAATCGGTTCGCTCAAATCACACAGTTGTGCATTTTCCGTTTGACAGAAATAAAGACTCGTATGCAATTCTTGTAACAAAACAAGATTCGCACCTTTCGAATGTGCTTCTCGAATACCTGCAACGGTGACCGATAAATTTTGTTCGCGATCAGCAGTACAATGTTGTTGCACTAACCCCACTCGAATTTCACTCATCGAACACACCTCGCGGTAGTTGCATCGTCATGCAATGAATACTGCCGTACCATTGCACGACAGGAAGCGAAGGAATCGCAACAATTTCTCGATCGGGAAAACAATCAGAAATGGTGGCTAACGCTTCTTCATCTTTGGCATCATCATAAGTCGGCACAAGTACTGCATTATTCACAATTAAAAAATTCGCATAAGTCACTGGCAATCGTCTGCCATCGAAATCCGCATAACGCGCCTTCGGCCACGGCAAAGGAATTAATCGATAAGGATTGCCTTCAAAATTTTTGAGGGCAGATAATTCCATTTCTAATTGTCGAAAACTTTCATAATGCGAATCTTTTTCATCCGTACAACTAACATAACAAATCGTGTAAGGATCGGTGAAACGCGCAATCGTATCGATATGTCCATCGGTATCATCACCTTCGAGCGCACCATGTTTTAACCATAAAACACGTTCGACACCGAAAGCATCTTTCAACGTTTTTTCGATATCTGCTTTGGAAAGATCGGGATTTCGCTTTTTTGATAACAAACAACTTTCGGTCGTTAACAACGTACCTTTGCCATCAACTTCAATACCGCCACCTTCAAGCGCCAAATCGATTTTTTGCAAAGCCGTTGTCGCAAAACCACCGCGTGCATGCAAGTTCGCGGTTAATACATTGTCATGTTCCGCCGGATATTTATATCCCCAGCCGGTAAAAGTGAAGTCCAATAAAATTGGTTTATCATCTTGAAATACCGTAATCGGACCGTGATCGCGTACCCAAATATCATTGGCACGCATTTGATGAATCATGACTTGCGATAAATCGACGCCGGCTTTTTTTAAGAGTTTTTGAATATGAAATTCATGCGCTTCATTCAAACAAGTAATAAAAACTTTTTGACGCAACGCAATTTCTTTTGTAGTTGTTAAAAACACTTCATCAATGTCGGACATGGTGTCGACCCAATAACTGTCCGGCTGTGGCCACGTTAACATGACCGCACTTTGATTTGCCCACTCGGGCGGCAAATAATTAGTCTTCAAAGTAAGTATACCCCTGCAAACCACGTGTCAAATCACTTAAATATTCTTCACGATCAGAATAGCTAAGGTCGGATTTTTTTTCTAATTGTTCGCGATAAGAGCGAATCAAATGACTACGATTAAAGTTCACATTGCCTAACGCAGATTCGACAGTGTCACCTTCTAATGCTTGCGTTAATTTGTAACCGCCATCATCGTTCAGTTCGACATGTACTGAATGCGTATCGCCAAATAAATTATGTAAGTCGCCTAAAATTTCTTGATAAGCGCCCACCATAAAAATGCCCAATAAATACGGCTCATCAGGATTATGTGGTAACAATGACAACGTGCTATCTAATCCATAATTATTGACATAAAGATCAATGCGGCCATCGGAATCACAAGTAATATCATGCAAAATGCCTCTTTTTGTTGGTATTTCATTTAAGCCAGCAAGCGGCATAATTGGGAAAACTTGGTCGATCGCCCACGCATCCGGTAACGATTGAAATAAAGAAAAATTACAGAAAAATTTATCGGCGAGTTTTTCATTTAATTCATCAATCAATTCGCGATGCGCACGTACGGAAGGTTTTAAGAAGTCACGCACTTTTTCGCAGGTCGCATAATAAATTTGTTCCGCATAAGCGCGTTTTTGCAAATCCATCAAACCGTGGGTAAACATCGTCTGCACTTCTGAATTCCAGTGACAAACATCGTGATAAGTTTCGAGTGCATTATTTTCGGAAAGATTGACGTAACCATCCCACAAATTTTTAATGATTGCGACATCATTATCGGCTGGTGGATTAAAGTCAGTTAAATCACAAGGTGCTTCCGTCGCAATGACATTCGTAATTAACATCGCATGATGCGCGGTTAATGCGCGTCCCGATTCCGTAATAATTTCAGGATGGGGAAGATGATGTTGTTGGCAAGTTTCGGCAAGGATATAAACGATATTATTCGCGTATTCTTGCACGCTATAATTCATTGAGCTCACACTGCGGGAGCGCGTACCTTCATAATCCACACCCAGTCCACCACCGACATCGACGATGCTAATCGGCGCACCCAATGAATTTAATGCAGAAAAATAGCGCGCGCATTCTCGCATACCGCGTTGAATATCGGCAATATTCGCAATTTGCGAGCCTAAATTAAAATGCATCGCTTTCAAAAGATGAAGCAGATTTTTTTCACGTAATTTTTCGACAACACGCAATACTTGTGGCGCTGAAAAACCAAATTTGGCTTTTTCTCCACTCGTATTTGCCCATTTGCCATTTCCAATGGAGGCAAGACGGATACGGATACCGATACAGGGTTCTACTTTTAATTTTTCTGCTTCTTCTAACACTAATGCGAGTTCAGAAAATTTTTCGAGAATAATACAAACACGATGACCTAACCGCTGGCCAATCAAAGCAAGACGAATATATTCACGGTCTTTGTAGCCATTACAAACGATGACGGATTCAGGCTGTGCTGAAAGCGCAAGCGTTGCTAATAACTCAGGTTTGCTACCAGTTTCGAGTCCGACTCTAGTATTCGCGTTATCAAGAATAGCCTCGACCACACGACGTTGTTGGTTGACTTTAATCGGATAAACGCAAGTAAATGCGCCGCGATAATCGTTTTCTTTAATTGCACGTAAGAAAGCATCATTCACGGTTTGAATACGTTTTTGCAAAATATCCGTAAAACGCACCAATACAGGAAATGATAAACCGGATTCTTTAATTTTTTCCGCTAATTCATAAAGGTCAATACTCGCATGCGAGCCCGGACCTTTTGGGTGGGCCTGCATACGACCATTTTCGGAAATATTAAAAAAACCATCACTCCATTGCTGAACTAAATAAGCATCGCGCGCGTGTTGCGCAGACCATTCTGCCATTTCGTTGTAGCCCTCACCAAAAAACAGTTAATGAATATTATCTTGCTCGCGCAGGAAAAAAACCCTTGTCAACTACACAACCGTCGTCCCGCGGCAAGTCCTAAGGGATCCAGAGTGGCATCGCAGACTGTCTGGATCCCTTAGGACTTGCCGCGGGACGACGAGTTTTTTGATAACCTGACGACGCTTTTTACCCCGCCGACGTTTCTTCATTCGCATGCGTCGCGATTTCAGAAAATAAACGGTTATATGCGCGTGCTTTGCGTTTACGCCAGTTACCTTTGTGGTAAGCGTAGCCAGCAATAAGCGGCAGCGCGATAGTCGCCTCGGAGAATACCATCTGTTCGTGCACGACAGATACTTTCCCCCAAGAACATGCTTCTCGCAATGTTGAGCCAGAAAGCGCACCGTCACGTTCATCCGCGACAGTAACTTGCACCGCATATTTATGTAATGGGACTTCGCTGCCTAAAAGTTCGGCCGCGACAACGACATCTTGCGCGAAATTCTTAGGAACACCGCCACCAATCATCAACAAGCCAGTATCATTGGCTTTGATTTTGAGTTGGGTTAATTCGCGAAAATCTTTGACGGAATCAATGCTCACATGCTTATTAGGATTTTCTACTTGATGCATCACCAAACCAAATCCTGCACTGCAATCACTGAATGCAGGTACGAAAATGGGAATGCCTTTTTGGTAGGCGTGTAACACGATGGAATCTTTATTTTTGCCATATTTTTCGAGATAACGACCCATTTCGATAATAAATTCACGGGAAGAATATGCTCTTTTTGGCAACTTATTCGCAATTTCTGCGATGACATTATCACAAACTCTTAAGTCATCTTCGTCAATCAACGTATCATAAATACGGTCGATTGCGAGCGCTTGTAATTCGGTGTCATCCAACAGTGGCGAACCTTGATAATGTTTGAAACCCAATCCTTCAAAAAAATCTTGGTCAACAATATTTGCGCCAGTTGAAACAATCGCATCCACCATATTATTGTCTAACAAATCTAAAATAACTTTTTTTAAGCCTGCGCTGACAAGCGATCCTGCCAAACAAAGAATAATACTGCAATTTTCATCACTGACCATTTGATCGTAAATTTTGGCTGCACGGGAAAGATTTCTGCTTTGAAAAGCCATGCCGTCCATCGCATCAACCAACGATGCAAAATTAAGCTGGGTAATATCGAGATGACGTACTTCGGTCGACAATAATTGGTCTTTACTTTGTTTCATATTAGCGGCACTCCCAAACTTGGCATTCTTCAATGCCCGTTAAAAAAACCAACTCGTGTTGCCACGATTTACAAGGTGCAATAATGTACTCGAAAATGAGTTTTTTTGCTACAATTATTTTAACTCCGGATCCCGCGCTGTCATGGGATATCGACGGTCGCGGCCGAAGGCTTTGTGGTTGATACGAACACCGGGCGCGCCTTGACGTCTTTTGTATTCATTTTTCAGAACGGCACGCACAACAAATTTCACCGTATCTTCGGGAAATCCTTCTGCGATAATCGCTTTGATACTTTTTTCTTTCTCAATATAGAGCGCTAAAATCGGATCGAGAATGTCATAAGGCGGTAAGCTATCCTCGTCTTTTTGATCGTGTCGAAGCTCAGCACTCGGCGCTCTCTCGATGATACGTGCAGGAATAATTGGGGAAATTTGATTGCGATATTCAGCCAGACGATAGACCAATGTTTTTGGAATGTCCCTTAGCACGTTAAAACCACCGACCATGTCGCCATACAAAGTGCCATATCCCATCGCGAGTTCGCTGCGATTGCTGGTACTCAAAACGAGGCTTGTCTTTAGGTTGGATAACGCCATCAGAATCGTGCCGCGACAGCGCGCCTGTAAATTTTCTTCGGTAATATCCGGTTTTTTATCCCCGAAAACAGGGGCAAGTGATTCAAGAAATGCATTATAGCTCGGTTCAATCGAAATAATTTCTTGTTCTACACCGAGGTTTTTAATCAGCGCTAATCCATCTTCCATGCTCATATCTGACGTGTAACGAGACGGTAACATGACTGCCGTCACGTTTTCTTTTGATAACGCATCGACCGCAATCGCTAACACCAATGCAGAATCAATCCCGCCAGACACACCGAGTAAAACGTGGCGAAAACCATTTTTCTGCACATAATCACGAAGTCCAAGCATGAGACACTGATAAATTTTTTCATCTGTTGGAATCTCTTCCCATGTAGTCACATCCGAAATCGACACTTTGCCATTTTCAAAAATACAGTCAAAAGCTCTCACTTCTTCTTTAAAAAAGGCGAGATGCTGGCACAACTCTCCTTTTTCATTAAAGACCAGCGAACCGCCATCAAACACCAATTCGTCTTGACCACCGACTGTATTAAGATAAATAAAAGGGATATGTGCATTTGCAGAATATTTCTGAATTAGTTGTTGACGTCTTGCATCCTTATCAACTTCAAAGGGAGAGGCATTGATGGAAAGTAAAATTTTGGCGCCTTTCTGAATGGTGGCTTCCACTGCATCTTCATGCCAAATATCTTCACAAATGAGTAATCCTACCGGTACATCTTTGATGTTGACCACACACGATTGCGTACCTCTATCAAAATAACGTTCTTCATCAAACACACCGTAATTCGGCAGTTTTTGCTTTGCGTAGGTTGCAACAATCTCGCCATTATAAATTAAGGCACAGGTATTAAATAATTGTGTTCCCCTTTTTTGAGGGGTACCGACTAGGAGGTAAATATCCTTTACTTCTTTTTTTAATGTATTCATCGCATCTTCGATTTTTTCTAAAAATGCTTCACGGAATAAAAAATCTTCTGGCGGATAACCTGTGATGCTTAATTCCGGGAAAATAACTAGATCCGCTTTTAACTCGTCTCGTGCTTTAATGCTGCTTTGAATAATTTTTTGGATATTGCCGTCAATATCTCCGACTAATAAATCAAGTTGTGCGAGGGCAATACGAAGTTTTGCAGTCATGATTCTATCTCACTTATGTCGATCGATGGTATTATGTTGGTGTTGCGAAAATACTTAAAAATTTCTGTCATTCCCGCGTAGGCGGGAATCTATTTGTAATGGATTCCCGCCTACGCGGGAATGACAGAACTACATTAATTCGCGAAACCAACTATTATAATCTTCCGATATATTATAGGTAAAACAAATGATTTCAATTATTTTATATGGGCGTAATGATCAACATGGTTATCAATATCATAAACGCTTAGTATTAAGCTTAAATAATATGGCTGAATTACTTTCCGAAAGCCACGATGAAATCATTTTCGTCGACTATAATACACCGAATGATTTACCTACACTTATCGAGTCCGTTCAAGATATTCTGACCGAAAAAGCAAAATTATTCATTAAAATATTACGTGTGCGACCCATCGTGCATGAACAAAATCGGCATCAAACTTCAAGAAAAATGCTTGAATCGCTCGCTCGAAATATTGGGATTCGCAGATCTAATCCATTGAATCAATGGGTTTTATCAACCAATTCTGACATGATATTTATCCCCAGAGATTCAGAAAATTTAACCGATATCGTGTCCCACCTCGAGAAAGGTTTTTATACCCTGCCGCGTTTTGAGTTACCGGAATATTTTTGGGATATATCACTCGATCGATTGCATCCAGAGAAAAACATTGATTTTCTGCGCGCGCACAGTGAAAAGTTACACCTTCACATGACGGTTCACGACAAACCCTTCGTTGGATACGAAAATGTAGGGGATTTTCAACTCATGTCCCGTGATGATATTTTTCATATCGGTGGCTTTAATGAAAATATGCAATTAGGCTGGAACATCGATGCGAATTTGAGTAAACGCATGTTTTGTTTGCACCAGCAAATAAAAAATTTATCTCATCAACTTTTCGGATTCCATTGCAATCATATTCGCGACACGAACAATGATATGCACGGAAAATTTCATTTGGAAAATGATTGGAAAACATTTGTGACGGAGGTAGAGTCACCTTTTGTGACACCCGAAAAAAATTGGGGACTCAAAGATCAAAAAATTGAAGAAGTGATGTTGTCTCAAAATAAATATGTAGAAGTCTTATCAAATCTCCAACAAAAAACACCTGCGAACGCTTATGAAAAAAAACTCGACCCCAATTATTTTAATCTTTCCACCTATGAAACTTTTCATACTTTCCCTTATCTTGCAGATCATTTTGCAGTCCTACCTGAAAATACCCGCATCGCTTATTTCGGTTACAACGACACTTTAACAACATTACTATCAGATTTTTTAAAAACGATGTATGGCACCACGCTTTTGATCAACGAAACAGTGGATGCAGATATTTATATTTTTGATTTTGGTTTTGATACGAAAGATGAACGTGCTCTTACATTACGAAAAAATTTGCAAAAAAAAATCATGCATCAATTTCTCTCGATTACCCTGTCTCAAAAAAAATCTCGAAAACAAAATAAACTTATCGGCATTCATACCGCATACACTTATTTTCGATATCTTTTCAAAATGAAAGTTCGAATGAATGAAGCGGGGTATAATTCTAATATTTGTTATGGCGTGGCAGAGCTTACTACCCCACCTTTAAAATTTTCCCAAATAAAAACATGGTTACAATATTGTTGTGTCAGATATTTATTTGACTTCAGCGATTCTATACGTGCAATGGTGTTACGAAGTAAATTCGCGCAGTATCTTCTTAAAATGTAAGAGTTGTATAGAACTCCGTCGTCCCGCGACTTGTTCGCGGGATCCAGTGACAGCACCTAAGCCATCCTGGATCCCGCGGACGAGCCGCGGGACGACGTAAAATCCTATACTACAATTCTTAAGAAACTCTTAAAAAGAAAAAATATATATTCCTTTATTATTTTTTTTTATTTGGGAGAATTGTGTCGTTGCGAAATAACTTTTTAGACTGTCATGGAACATGACAGATTTTTTGTAGATTCAAAAAAATAATTATGGAGATTGTCGCATGGAAACTCGTTATACGAAATTACAACCAACCTCTTCCGCTGAACCTTTTACCCACTTTGAAACTCAAGATAATCTGATTGAAGTCAACGAAACAAAAGAAAGTAAAACTATTCCAGACACTTTTCAACATAAAATAGAACAACCGAAAATAGATAAAAACATCGAAGATTTTATTATTCCTTCCGCTTTTTCCAAAATAGATCCTAAAATATTACCGCGCGAAATTGTGAAAGCTTTCAATCACGAATCAAAAGAAGGTGCGCAGGATATTATTGTTGAACCAAGTGTTTTCAGAACCTCCGATCGTATCGACCCCGATCAATTTTATATCGCACATAAAAATAAAGTTCCCAAAATAGAAATAGGAAATGGCAAAAGATTAAATATCGCTTACAACTTTAGCCCATTTAATCAAATCGAAAAAATTGGTGATGGTATTGTTAAACAAACTGCACCCGTATTCGGTGATTTTGGCAGTTATGTATTAAATGTTCCTCCCAATCATTACGCAAAAGCGTGGTCTGGTAATAAACCGGTGTTATACGGCGAAGGCACGCATGTCATTCACGATCCTTTATTTCGATTTGAAAAAAAAGATGGGGATGTCGCACAAAGTTTTCGTGCGGAACATCATTTCGTGAATCAAGCGAACACCTATATTCAACATGGTAATTTTCATATTATTCGTGTGTTCCCCGGCAAATTTGCGAAAATTGTTCTCGATGGAAAACCTTTATTGTTACCGCCACAAGCTGAAAATAAACCTTATTTTTTCGAATCACCCTATTTTCAATTTGATCCGAATCAAAATATCATTGATCAATCAGCGAATTACATCGAACATGGTAATTTCCATCAATTACGGGTGCCGCCAGGCAAAATTGCAAAAGTCGTCATTAATAATATTCCCCAACTTTTATATCCGAATAAAAATAATTCACCTTATATTATTAATACGCCAATTTTCCGTTTTAATCCCGGCACAGATTTAATTAACGAAACAGAAAATTATATTCGTCATGAAAACATTCACATGATTCGTGTTCCACCCGGTAAATTTGCGAAAATCATTGTGGATAATGTTCCAAAACTTCTTCCGCCCACAGAGGATAATCAAAGCCATACTTTTTATACGACTAATTTTTATTTTGATCCAAAAACTGATTTCGTCGATCAAAACACTCCTTATATCAAACATGGTATTCGACATATTTTACGTTTACCGAAAGGAAGCGTTGCGAAAGCATGGTTTGGAAATACGCCGCAATTACTGGAAAGATCGAATGACGAACAAGAACTAAAAGTATTAGACTTTGAAGATCCGCAATTTAAATTAGAAGAAACGAAGAGAAATGGACAATCTTATCTATTTTTAAGTGCGAGTGAAAAATATATTGAGCATGGCTCCATCAAACGTGTCATTCCTCCCATCGGTGAATTGGCGGTTATCAATAAAAACGGTACGCTAGAAGTTGTGCAAGGCCGTTATGATACGGACTCCGCCACAGAAAGTGTTGTCGGTTTTTTTGATACGAGTGTTCAAACACTAGAATTTCCTAGCAAAAAAACGCGTGAAAAACGCATTGTCGAAAATCATGAAGCAAAAACCAATGATCGCGTGATTTATGATGTTTATACGACATCCGACTCTGTCGAAGTGGGGCTTAAAATTTTAGTGGCTTATCGTATCCCTGATATTGCGAGTGCTAAAAAAGCTTTATTGCAGTTTAAAAATATGGAAAACATTGCAGATCACATTGAAGGCGTTGTCCGTTCTGATATGACGAAAATTATCAAACAGTTTACTTCGCAAAAATTTTCCGCACCGATTGAACCAATCGACAATTATAAAAACTTCGAATTGAAAAACCAAGATCAATCAAGGGAGCCATTACCTTTCGCACCCAGCGCGCCCTCAGCTCCACCACCACCTAAAACCTATTTAGAACAAGCCATGGAGGAATTAAAAAAAGATTTAGCGCCATACGGAATTACGCTGATCCGAATGACGATTGAAGAATCTAAAATTCTTGATGGTGATCTCACCAAAAAAATGTCAGAGCAAGCACTGACGACCGCTAAAACGAATGCTGAACTTGCCGTCGTAGAACAAAAAAATATTATTGCCAAAGCGCAAGCGGAACTCAAAAAAGATGTTGCCATTATCGAACAATCACAAGTGAATGATGGACGCATTAAAGCCGCTAAAGCACTTTTAGAAGCTGCAGATTTTGAAGCGCAAGCGAGAGAACGAAAAGCCGCTGCGGATGCAAAAGCCATTGAAAGCACGGCTGAAGCTGAAGCAAAAGCGATTCAATTAAAAGGGGCGGCACAAAATGCAGTTCTACAACAACAAGCTAAATTTTATGAAGACAATCCACGTTTATTTGAACTTGAAATTACCAAAGCAAAATTTGAAGCACTAAAAGGCATGCATTTTACCGTGACTTCGAAGGAGTTCAGTAATTTATTTAATATTCCGGGCCTGTCTTTATTTAATTCCGCACAAACGCAACAAAAATTGGTCTCCATTAAAGATGTGCCGGAGGAGAAGGCGGTGCCGATGATATAACACAACCGTCGTCCCCTTGCTAAAAGACCCTGTCATGCCAGCATGCTTAAAGGTGGCATAAAAACATGCTGGCATGACACAGAATACTTTACAACCTCCCCCCATTCGCTTATCTTTCCTCCAAATTAAAAATGAGGAACAAACTACATGCATCAAGAACAAAAAATCTCTGTGATTGGCCTCGGTAAATTAGGCGCCCCTCTTGCTGCAGTGCTTGCCAATAAAGGACACTCGGTCATTGGTCTTGATCTCAATGAAAGTTTTGTGGACGCGATCAATCAAAAAAAAGCACCGGTTGATGAACCTGGATTACAAGCACTTATTGAGTCTAGCAAAAATTTAACCGCCACCACGGATTATGAAACTGCGATTTTTGAAAGCGATATTAGTTTTATTATCGTTCCGACGCCAAGCTTGCCAGATGGTATGTTTAATAATGCGTATGTTTTAAAAGCAGTCACTGAAATCGGCAAAGTATTACGAAACAAAGCAAGCTATCATCTCGTCGTGATTACGAGTACCGTCATGCCAGGATCCACGAATACGGTCATTAAAGATGCGTTGGAATCCGCCTCACACAAAAAATTAGGCGAACACCTTGGGCTTTGCTATAACCCAGAATTTATTGCATTGGGCACTGTTATTAAGAATATGTTGACGCCTGACATGATCTTAATTGGCGAATCTGATGCAAAAGCAGGTAGTATGATGGCCGGGATTTATCAAACCGTTTGTGAAAACAATCCCCCGATCATGCGCATGAATCTCACCAATGCGGAAATCACAAAAATTGCCGTCAACACTTATATCACGACAAAAATTTCTTTCGCCAATATGTTATCAGATGTTTGCGATCGCATCACGGATGCTGATGTTGACGTCGTCACCAATGCGATGGGCTTAGATCAACGAATAGGTCAAAAATATCTGAAAGCCGCCACGGCATATGGCGGACCTTGTTTTCCGCGAGATAATATTGCATTTTCAGCACTCGCAGCATTGGTACACGCAAGAACGGATTTAGCGATTGCAACCGATGCCATTAATGATTATCAACTCGATCGTATGATTGCTTTTATCAATACGCATGATAAAACCAAAAGAATCGGCGTTTTAGGCCTATCTTATAAAGCTGAAACGAGTGTCGTCGAAAAAAGTTTCGGAATTGCCTTGGCCAATCGACTTACAGCAAATGGATACACCGTATCCGTGCACGATCCTAAAGCGTTACCAAATGCTGATAAAGAATTAGACGCTGCGATTGCACAACACCGTTTTGTCGAAGATTGTGTCAACCATTCCGATATTTTAGTGATTTGCACTAACTGGCCTGAATATCAATCAAATCTTACAAGAGCATTATTAGATCGCCCATCAAATCCTCGCATTATTATTGATTGCTGGCGCTTATTACCGTATGACGTTATTTCAGAAATTGCAAAAATATTATATCTTGGTCGTGGAAATGATTTTTTCGCTGAATCTATTGGGGAATTAAAATATGCATAAAAATGATTTGATTGTGGTCACAGGCGCGGGTGGATTCATTGGCGGACATTTAATTGCAGATCTTCGACGCCAGGGTTTCACATCGCTACGTGCGGTTGACCGAAAACCACTTCATCATTGGTATCAGTTATTTGAAGATGTCGAAAATCTCATGCTTGATTTAAAAAATGAAAGTGCAGCTGATATTGCATGTAAAGACGCGCGATACATTTATAATTTAGCGGCTGATATGGGTGGAATGGGATTTATTGAAACCCATAAAGCAGCATGCATGCTCTCCGTATTGATTAATACCAATATGTTGAATGCGGCTAAAAAATATCGCCCAGAACGTTTTTTATTTTCTTCCTCCGCTTGTGTTTATAATGCCTCAAAACAAACAGAAGCAAATGTCACGCCACTCAAAGAGTCCGATGCATATCCTGCCATGCCGGAAGATGGTTATGGCTGGGAAAAACTTTTTAGCGAAAGAATGTGCCGACATTTTAGCGAAGATTTTAAGCTGATCACTCGCGTCCCACGATATCACAATGTATACGGACCGTTTGGCACTTATGATGGTGGTCGAGAAAAAGCACCCGCCGCACTCTGCCGTAAAGTCATTCAAGCAAAACAGGACGGGACGAATGAGATTGAAATCTGGGGCGATGGCGAACAAACGCGAAGTTTTATGTATATTGATGATTGTCTTTATGGCACGCAAGCGATCATGATGAGCAATATTGAAGAACCGATCAATTTAGGTAGTAGTGAATTGGTTTCTATCAATCACATGGTTGATATTATAGAAGACATTGCGAATGTAAAATTAAAACGACGATATAAACTCAATGCGCCACTTGGCGTTCGTGGACGCAATAGTGACAATACATTGATTAAAGAAAAACTCGATTGGGAACCACAAATTGCTTTACGTGTAGGGTTAGAAAAAACGTATCGCTGGATTTATGACAGCATGCTAAAAACCTCTTCGGTAAATGTTTATAATGATGCGGATTTAGCTTTGGCTTCGGAACGAATGTAGTTTTTAAACATCCTATTAGGACAGCTTCTGTCATTCCCGCGAAGGCGGGAATCCATTATAAATAGATTCCCGCCTTCGCGGGAATGACAGGAGTAAGTTTATGAATCTATCAGGGAAGACCTGAGACAATGTAAAAGATTTAAGAGATTATAATGCAAAAAAACTTTCATTTAAGTATCGTCGCCACCTCGCGAAATGATAATCATGGCGGTAGTTTAACGAAACGCATGCAGCATTTTGTCGATGGATTTGTCGCGCAATGTATTCGACATGATTTGCAGGCAGAACTTATTTTAGTGGAATGGAATCCACCACCGGAAAATGTTCCGTTAAAAGAGGTGTTGCGATTTCCAAAAGATCGCGGCCCCTCAGAAATTCGTATTATCACGGTTCCTCGGGAACTTCATGACAAACTGAAACATGCCGAAAGTTTACCCCTCTTTCAAATGATCGGCAAAAATGTTGGGATTCGTCGTGCACTAGGAAATTACGTTTTAGCAACCAATATTGATATTTTATTTTCGGATGCGATCATGCAATTCTTGAAAAAAAATCTCGACGAAAAATTTCTCTATCGCACCGATCGCGTGGATATTCCATCTGAACTCCCGGAAAATTCTTCTTGGGAAGAAATTTTACATTTCGCAGAACAAAACGCTTTTCGTATCAACGGAAAAAATTCAACGGTCATCAAACGTAATGGTCAATTTGTTCCAACCATTGCTAAAAAAAGTTTATTGCAAAGATTGGAAAAATTGAAAAAAATCCGGCAAAAAAATATTTTCAAATCTATCACAAACTATTACCTTCACTATCAAAAAAGAAAACACTTGAATCATCTGCACACAAATGCCTGCGGAGATTTCACTTTACTTTCAAAACAACACTGGCAAACGCTTCGAGGTTATCCAGAATGGGAAATGTATTCGTGGCATATCGATAGCATTTTGCTCTATCAAGCCCATTTTCATGATATTCCACAGATGAATTTACCGCAGGATCACTGTGTTTATCATATCGAACATCATGTCGGCTCGGGATTTACGCCAGAAAATGCGAATGCATTATTCGATCGTCTCCGTCAACAAAACATTGGCTTTATCGATGATAATGCATTGCATCAACTCTTCGTCGATATGATGGAAAAAAGAAAAAAAGGGGAAAAAGTTTTTTTCAATGCTGAAGATTGGGGATGGCGAGATATTGTGTTGCATGAGGAGTGGGTCTAGTCGCCGCGCTCAGGATGACACTTTCGCATTCGGCGCCGGCGCACATTCTTTGCCTTCGCACTTTTCAATCATCACAAGCGCCTTCATCGCCGGTGGATAGTATTGATCAGCAGATCGCTTAATCCAAAAGAGACCAGACGTGCGATCTAGCGGTACGCCATAACCATAAAAATACATATAGCCGACGGCATATTGCGCTTGTCGACTTCCTTCGACAGCTAAGGGTAACAATTGACAAAACGCTTTTTTAAAATCACCCGACTCAAAAGTCAAACGACCGAGCTGTAAATTTTCCGCCATATAAACTTTTCTAAACGGCGCACAACCACAGAACAAAAAGCAAATCATTAACACTATTAAAACTATACGACCGAAAAAAAACATTTATGCCCCATTCAATAATTTTTTTGGCATTCCTTGGAAAGTAAGTACTTCGCGCTTTAATGGCAATTTCTCCAAACGCCCACTGTTTTCGAGTATAACCCCATTTGGCGTGACAGCGTTAATTCGAATCGAGCCGACGTTATCACCGACACGATAAATTTTCCCGAGCCCCCCGGCTTCAGAAATAATCACTCGCGACGTGTGATCGTCCAAACCTGCAAGAATACCAATTAATTGCAGCTGCAAACTACTGATGGGCACATCTCCTGTGGGATGAAGGGTGGCTTTTCCGAATAAATGTTGCGCCGGAATTTTCGAAATAACTTCCATCGATGTTTCTCTCACGCGAGGATTGTTTTCTGTTTGATTCACGGGAGTGTTTTTGATACTGAAGTGATTTTCTCGAAATTGTTTTTGCATGTCAAAAACAGCAACGCAAATCAAAATAAAAAAAAGCCCCATCAATCCGTAGCTTGAACGCTTGCCCCATGGAGTAAAAAGCCACGAAAACGTAATCATACCTATACCTTATTGACATCCTTCTTTTAACCAAATACCTACTGTTTTCGCGAAATAAGTCAAAATCGCATCTGCACCCGCTCGCTTCATCGCAATTAAAGATTCCATTACGACGGGTCTTTCATCCAACCATCCACGCTCTACGGACGCTTTTATCATGGCGTATTCGCCGCTTACTTGATAAACCAATGTTGGCACGCGAAATAATGCTTTCGTTTGATGCACAATATCAAGATATGGCATTCCCGGTTTTATCATTACCATATCAGCGCCTTCTTCGATATCCATTTGCACTTCGTGCAATGCTTCATTTTTATTTCGCGGATCCATCTGGTATTGATATTTGTCCGCTTTTCCTAATAAATCTTTCGATCCTACTGCTTCGCGAAAAGGCCCATAAAAACTCGACGCATATTTCGCAGAATAGGCGAGAATTCGGGTTTGTGTAAACTTATTTTTTTCAAGTGCAGCACGAATCGCACCGATTCTGCCATCCATCATATCGGATGGTGCAACAATATCCGCGCCAGCTGCCGCATGCGATAATGCTTGTTTGACTAAAACCTCAATGGTTTCATCATTTAAAATTTCACCGCGATCATTCACCACACCATCTTGTCCATGTGAAGTATAAGGATCGAGCGCGACATCGGTAATGACGCCCATGTCAGGATATATTTTTTTGATGTGACGGACCGCACGTTGCACCAAACCTTCTGGGTGGTAGGATTCTTCTGCCGTCAGTGATTTTTTATTTTTATCAATCATGGGGAAAAGCGCAATGGCAGGAATTCCAAGGGCAACGAGTTCTCCCACTTCTTTTTCCAACAAATCAATCGTAAAACGACAGATACCTGGCATGGAGGCTATATTTTCACTGCGATTTTCGCCTTCAATGATAAACATAGGATAAATGAGATCTTTGCTGGTAAGCGTCGTCTCCGCCATTATTTCCCGCGAGAATTTCGCTTGTCGCATGCGGCGGAGCCGCGTCTCTGGGAAGCGGCGGGTTGTGGGGTGAAGTGTTGTCATGATGTTTCCAAAATTTTTTATGTTGTCATCAACTATGTCATGCCAGCATGCTTTTACATAGGTCTCTACACAACCGTCGTCCCGCGGCTTGTCCGCGGGATCCAGAGCGACATTGCGGGCTTTCTGGATCCCGCGGACAAGCCGCGGGACGACGGTTGTGTAGAGACCTATGATGCTTTTAGCTGGCATGACAAGGTTGCTGCGATTATACTACGCCCATGACAATTTCTGAAAAAAAATTTCACACACCTATCGCAGTTTCATGCCATGATGAATCCAGAGAAAATGAGGCCAAAGCGCTCGCCAAAAAACTCCATTTACCATTTACGCAGAACATCACCCCCGACTATGAATATGTCCTGCTTTTCACAGAAGCGCATCTTTCCTTACAAAAAATCGGATCTCGTGAAACGCCGCTTTTCATTGATTTTTTATCAGAAGATGCGCAGTATCGATTAAAAAAAATTTCTAAAAAAAATGAAATACTTGCACGCGCATTGGGCCTAAAGAAAAGTGCGGCTTCATCGATTGTCGATGCAACAGGCGGGCTATTACGAGATAGTTTTATTATTGCAGCGTTAGGCTTTCCGGTGTCTATATTCGAAAGATCACCTATTATCCATGCCCTGCAAGCAGATGCGCTCCATCGCGCACGCAGCACGCACCTCCATGATATTACACAAAAAATGCATCTCTACCACGATGATGCCATTACGGCATTACCGTTATTCGACAAACCCGATGTTATTTATATCGATCCCATGTTTCCGACACGCAAAAAATCCGCGTTACCCAAAAAAGAAATGGTCCATTTCAAAAAAATTGTCGGGGAGGATCAGGATGCTGCGGCTTTACTTACCACCGCTCTCGCTTGTGCGAGGTCTCGGGTTGTGGTAAAAAGACCCCGGATCATTAAAAATTTAACAGAAAATCTCGCGCCTTCTTTTACCCTAGCTGGCAGTAGCTGTCGATTTGATGTTTATTTGTTGAAAGCTCCCTAAACGTCGTCCCGCGGCTTGTCCTGAGGGATCCAGAACTGCATTGATGTTGCTCTGGATCCCTCAGGACAAGCCGCGGGACGACGGGACTTTTTTAATTGTAGGTTCATACTGAATGAATATTATTAACTTTCTTTTAAATTTTATATTGCATTTAGACCAACACTTAATCTCATTTGTCACTAACTACGGCATTTGGACTTATGTGCTGCTTTTTTGCATTATTTTTTGCGAAACCGGGATCATTTTCACTGCCATTTTACCTGGCGATTCACTGCTATTTGCAGCCGGTGCCCTTACCGCGAATGTGTCGGGCATCATCAATGTACATTTCCTATTTATTCTATTAGTCATCGCCTCAGTGATGGGTAATGGGTTGAATTACTTTATTGGTAAATGGCTGGGGCCAAGGGTCTTCCGATCGAATCAATCCTGGATTTTCAACCAAAGACACATTGATAATGCGCATCACTTTTTTGAACGTTATGGCGGCAAAACCATTATTATTGCGCGATTTATACCGATTATTCGTACTTTTGCGCCTTTCATTGCTGGCATTGGTTACATGACCTATCGCCAATTTTTTATATACAGCGTGATTGGGGCTTTCTTATGGATTGGGCTTTTGGTTTATGGCAGCTTCTTATTTGGCAATATTCCGATTGTTAAAGAGCATTTTTCCATTGTCATTATCGCGATTGTGGTATTGTCCATTTTGCCTGCCGCTATTGAAATATTGCGCCGCAAGCTTAAAAAACAACCAACGGAAACCGTGACAGACCAAGTCCCCTAATTTCTGCTAAAATGCGCCCATCTTCGTCGAACTAGACAAATCGTGCAAGATCGTGCAAAATTGTTTTCTTCATTTATTAACTTCATTTGGATAAAAAAAACCTATGGATATGCGTAAAATCCGTAAGCTCATCGAGCTTATTAAAGAAACCGGCATTGCAGAAATCGAAATTCGTGAAGGCGAAGAATCTGTTCGTATTAGTCGCGAAGTCAGTCGTGCAAATGCCAGTCCCGTGATTTATCAGGCACCCCCACAGGTTGCTGTCAATGCGCCGGAAGCATATGCGCAACAAGCGCCCGCTGCAAAAACCGAAGACGCAACGGCCAACAAACACTCCGTGAAAGCGCCGATGGTCGGAACCGTTTATTTATCCCCATCCCCTGGTTCAAAATCTTTTGTTGAAGTGGGTCAAACCGTCAAAGTTGGCGATACCTTATGCCTTATTGAAGCCATGAAAATGTTTAATCAAATTGAAGCTGACAAATCCGGCAAAATCGCAGCGATTCTCGTCGATACCGGTGTTCCTGTTGAATTTAATCAGCCATTATTCGTGATTGAATAATCAGGAGTCTTCGAATGTTAGATAAAGTTGTCATTGCTAATCGTGGAGAAATTGCATTGCGCATTTTGCGTGCCTGCAAAGAACTGGGGATTAAAACCGTCGCTGTGCACTCCACCGCTGATCGCGATTTGATGCATGTGCGGCTCGCGGATGAATCCGTTTGTATCGGCCCACCGGCTGCAAACGAAAGTTATTTAAGTATTCCTGCCATTATTAGTGCCGCTGAAATTACGGATGCGGTTGCCATTCATCCAGGTTATGGTTTTTTGGCAGAAAACGCGAGTTTCGCCGAACAAGTTGAAAAAAGCGGCTTTATTTTTATTGGTCCAAGACCCGACAGCATTCGCCAAATGGGGGATAAAGTGGCTGCGATTCAAGCCATGAAAGCACTGGGTATTCCTTGTGTCCCCGGTTCTAGTGAGCCTATCGGTACTGATGATGCTGAAACGTTGCGTATGGCCCGAGAAATAGGCTATCCCATTATCATTAAAGCCGCAGGTGGTGGCGGTGGACGCGGGATGCGCGTTGTGAACACCGAACCGCACTTATTAAATGCGATTGCGATGACAAAAACCGAAGCACGTGCCGCTTTTAATAATGATAAAGTTTACATGGAAAAATACTTACAAACGCCTAGACATATCGAAATTCAAGTGATTGGCGACGGGTTTGGCAATGCCATTCATTTAGGTGAACGCGATTGTTCTATTCAAAGGCGACATCAAAAAATTATTGAAGAAGCCCCAGCACCCGGCATTACTCCCGAACAACGCGAGGCTATCGGTGAACGTTGCGCGCAAGCTTGTCGTGATATGAAATATCGTGGCGCGGGTACTTTCGAGTTTTTGTATGAAAACAAAGAATTTTACTTTATCGAAATGAATACCCGCGTACAAGTAGAACATCCTATTACCGAAATGATCACCGGTTTCGATATCGTCAAAGAACAATTGCGTATTGCCGCAGGTGAGAAGATTTCTATTGCGCAATCCGATGTGAAAATCAAAGGTCATGCGATTGAATGTCGTATTAATGCCGAAGATCCAAAATCATTCATTCCATGCCCCGGCACCATTACCTACTTTCACGCACCGGGTGGCCCTGGCATTCGACTGGATTCTCATATATATGGCAGTTACAAAGTTCCGCCGTTTTATGATTCACTCATCGCAAAAGTCATCGCTTACGGCGAAACTCGCGAAATTGCCCTCAGTCGAATGCGAAATGCACTCGATGAAATGGTCATTGAAGGTATAAAAACTAATCTAACCCTACATCAGGATATTTTACGGGGAAATTCATTTCAAAAAGGTGTGGTGAATATCCATTATTTAGAACAATGGATGAATGTATAATATTTTTGCTATGTAACTTCCTGTTTTTTATAAAAATACCAAAAATTGACAGGAAATCGCTCAAATAAGAATTGATCGAACAACGATCAATAGTGTATAATCCTGACCTGAGAGAATTTTTTAACCCTGAGCTTTGATTATTTATTGAGAGACGACAATGGCTATTAACAGCACAACACCGATAGACACAACAGAAACTGCGGCAAAAACACAGTCACCGTTTATTGTTGCGCACAAAAACCAACCTTTGCATGATAGCGTGCGTCAAGCACTCGAAAGCTACTTTTTGCAATTGAAAGGACAACCACCAACCAATCTTTATGAAATGGTATTGGCGGAAGTTGAAGTTCCTTTACTTGAAGCTGTCATGGAATACACCAAAGGTAATCAGTCGCGCGCAGCAATATTGTTAGGTTTAAGTCGCGGTACATTACGCAAAAAACTCAAAATCTATGGAATGTTGGATTAGTTTTTTAATCTAATCTTTTCCGTAAGATAAGACAGAAATCCCGTTCGCGCGGGATTTTTTTTGTGTATAATCGCAGTTAACATGCTGGAAGAGGAAAAACTGCGATGCAAACATCAAATAATGAAAAATCTGCGGTTCCACATCTACACTTGCATTTGAATGCAAATGCCTCTCACATTGAAAATGACCCTCCCTTTATTCTCACCAAAAATACCGCACTGCAACAACCCATGATTTTGCATAGTAAATTTATTATTCATCATCATAAATCAGGATTGAATCCACTGGTTGATGCAGCAGCTTATGTCTTTTCAAGCATTGGCAAAATTAAAACCCTAAACCCTTTTTCCAACTTGAGCAAATTACAAAAAGAATTCATTGAAGAAATTAATACCTTCGAAGTGAGCGCAAAAGCCCAAGGGTATACCTCGGAATATATTGTGGTTTCTCGATATGCGCTCCTTGCGACCATTGACGATATTATTACAAACACCGATTGGGGCCGCGAAGATTGGAACCACTTTAGTTTACTCGATGTATTTAGCCAAGAGAGTGGGCGCGAAGAACGGTTTTTTATGATTCTTGAACGCATCAGCAAGGATCCCAAGCTTTATATCGATGTCATGGAATTAATGTACATCTGCCTCAGCTTGGGCTACAAAGGAAGTTATCGCCACACGGAAGAAAAAAACTTACAACTAGAAAATGTCACGCATGCACTTTATCAACATATTCGAGCACATCATGGAGATTTCAGCAAAACGTTATCTCCTTTTCCCATTCGACCTAAACAACATACCAAAATGAATGCTCCGAAAATCTCCTATTGGTTTTTGTTTTTCTTAACCGCTTGCTTCATCATGCTTCTATTTATTGGTTTAGGATATTTTCTCGATCATATCTCCAATCAATCTTTCGATGCATTAATGCATATTGGGAAATCGATACTGTATGAATCCAACGCTACTTAACATTTTAAAAAGACAAACCATTTTAATTATTATTTTTACTCTGCTAACCATTATTATTTGGTTTAGGGGACCGACTCTCGTATTAAATGGCTTATACCCATTTTATACGATTGAACAACGCTGTTACGCGATATTGTTGATGGGATTATTGTGGTTTTTAAAATTAATTTTTGTTGATCTCCATCCTAATAATCGAGCCATCAAAAATCCGCCTGAAGTGCAAAAAAAAATTGAACGTTTAAAAGGTCATTTTAAAGGCGCGATTGAATTTTTAAAAAAAACTACCATTCAAAAACATGATAAAAAAATTAATCTCTTAAGCTTACCTTGGTTTTTATTTATTGGCCCTGAAAATTCTGGGAAAACGACTTTACTTGCCAATTCTAACATTCATTTTATTTTGGCAAAGTCACTCAAGTCTTCTCAAAAAAAAATCGTCCCTTCTGATATTTCTGATTGGTGGGTCACCAAAGATGCGGTATTAGTCGACACGCCCGGTGGTTATATTCTATCGAAAACAAAAAATGGTACTTTTAAAAGCACGCTTTTTCATCGACTATGGCGAGAATTGATACTTCTCATTGTGAAATACAGAAAAAAACAGCTAAAAGGCGTCGTGATTGCTTTACATTTACCTGAAATTACTCGAGGCTCGAGACAACACAAAAATCAATTAATATTTGATTTACGAAAAAGAATTTTAGAATTACATAAAACCTTTGGGGGGCATCTACCCATTCATCTCCTTATCACCAAATGTGATTTAATTCCGGGTTTTTCTGAGTTTTTTAGCGAAAGCACCACGGATGAAATTTCTCACAATTTTGGCATTACCATTCCGCCATTAATGATAAATGAAAATATTCATGAAGTTTTTACAGAACGCTTTAATGTTTTAATCAAACGTTTAAACAAACAGCTGATCACTCGCTTGCACCAAGAAAGAAATCTTGTCGGAAAAGCGCGGATCAAAGATTTTCCTTTGCATATTGAACATTTAAAAGAACACATCGTGCAATTCTTAAAAGCGATCGGACAAGCCAAGCTGCCTTTAAGAAGCGTTCATTTAACCAGTGCTGCACAAAAGAATGAGAGCGCGCAACCAACCATTATTGCAGAAGTTGACTCGACACAAAGTTTAAGTATTCTCACCGCACCACCTAGGGTAGAACGTGCTTATTTCATCAAACAGTTCTTGCTTCAAACATTACTTGTCACGAGTATCACCCCTCATTCCAAAAATTATCATCAAAAATTGTGGACGAGGCGTATTGCTTATGCCGCCTCGATTACTTTAATTGTTGTGTCCGCGATTGTTTTTGGTCGTGATTTTAAACAAGGAATGGATGCATCCCTTGAGATTCAACAGCATTTGAAACAATACGAGGCGACCTTAAAACAAAGTCAACAAAGTAATTATTTAACAGAAGCCTCATTAGATTTATTGAATGCTTTACAAAAAGCCGCAAAAAATAAATCGCATTCATTATTTTATGCGAATCAATCTGCTGACGTTTCCGCTAAACTTTATCAACAAACATTACAAACCATTGTTTTGCCGCAGATTAAAAATTATTTCGAACGATATTTACAAACTGCGACACAAAAAAAAGCGGAAAATGTTTATCCGATTTTGAAAGCATACATCATGCTTGGCGATAAAAAACATTTTGATACCGATTTTTTAGCAAAAACACTTTCACAACTCATGCCTAGCACTGTCGATCAACACACCATTCATGCATTAACGCAGCATGTGAAAGCAGCAGTCCAATCAGAAACTTATTTCAAATTAGACCCTGATCTCATTTGGAAAGTTCGCAAAGATTTTTATCGATTACCGAAAATTGAACTCGCTTTTATTTTATTAAAAAATATGGATAACAATAATGCGGATCAATCCATCGTGTTGGGCACGCATCTTACCGACACCCCTATTTTAATGAGCAAAGCACTAGAGCCGCAAATTCCTGCGATGTATACCGCTAAATCTTTTGAAAAAATTATTTCTGAAGAAATTAATCAAGCCATTGATGAAATTTATGAAGGCAATTGGATATTGGGAAATAATCCGTATGAGCCGACGGATGATGAAGTCGTTGCATTAACGACGGACGTGCATACGCAATACATCGAGAAATACGTAGATATTTGGGAAAGTTTACTCGCGAATATTGAAATTCGCACACCTAAAAATTTAAACGAAATGGATGCGATTATCACAGCCTTAACTTCACATCAGTCACCGTTATTACAACTTTTGCATACCATTCGTGATAATACGAATTTTATTCCTATTTTAGATGGAAGCCCAAAATTACAAAGGCTCGGCGTATTATTAACTGATGTCAATAATAATGGTTTATACGATATTTTCGTGAGTCTGCAGCAATTACATCACGAATTACAACTGATGTTACAGGCATCCAATCCATCGGACGCTATTTTCAACGCAACAGTTAAACGCACACAAAATATTGCAGAAAACGATTCGCTCCATCAACTTCGAACTATCGCTGAAAATGCCCCAGAACCCTTAAAATCATGGCTATTCATGATCGCGAAAAATACGTGGCAACAAATGCTTTTAGAAACGGCCACATTTATCGAAGCAAAATATCAAAGTGATGTGATGGCTACCTTCCGCAGCCAGATTATGAATCATTATCCATTTCACACGACTTCACTTTTAGAAGTAGATTTGACGCAATTTACGAATTTCTTCGGTAATCCGGGACAACTAAATCAGTTTCATCAACATTACTTAAAACCATTTCTCGATGAATCTGGCAAAGCGTGGCGCGTGACTGATAATCAAAAAATCCCGTTAAATGAAGCAATTTTAGGGCAAATTGAGCAGGGCATGCTTTTACAACATGCTTTTTTCCCCAATGGGGATAATAAATTGTATGTCACTTTCTCCTTGCAGCCGATGAGTTTAGATAAAAGTATGCGAGGACTCACCTTAAATATTAACGGACAAGAAATTCGTTATGAAAAAAATCACGAAGAAACCGCGCGATTATTATCGTGGCCTGGCATAAATTCCATGCACGCGACCACGCTTAATTTTGTAAGCATGAACAATCAGTTGCGCACGAGATCCTATCAAGGCAATTGGGGCTGGTTTAAATTGGTGAGCGCTTCAACCGAAACCGTTCGCTCCAAAAAAGAAATCGTGCTTTCTTTTAACGTGGATGGGTACTCTGCAAAATATGTTTTATTTACCGAAGGTAAGCTAAATCCATTTTTATCAATGAATATCTCGCACTTTAATTTAGTGCCGCATGTGATGGTATGAGCAATAAAGTTCATCGGTTTATCAATTATATTGATTACTAAATTTTAGGGAATTCGTATACCATGTCATGCTAACTAGCACGTCGTCCCGCGGCTTGTCCGCGGGATCCAGTGACAGCAGCAATGCCATTCTGGATCCCGCGGACAAGCCGCGGGACGACGACGTTAATAGAGTGACATATTAATAACAGGCACCAACCATGACCAAAGGCATCACCACCTTCGCACTTGCGATGCTCATCACGGGCGCGATTGACAGTATCCGAAATTTACCTGCAACCGCATTGTTCGGTAGCTCCCTCATTTTCTTTTTTATTTTTGGTGCGATCGTTTTCCTCATTCCCGCTGCTTTGGTTTCTGCAGAACTTTCTTCACACTGTAATGAAAAAAGTGGAATTTTCCATTGGGTACATCGCGCATTCGGTGAAAAAGCCGCTTTTTTGGCGATCTGGTTACAATGGATTAACACGATGGTATGGTTCCCCACTATTCTTTCATTTATTGCGGGAACCGCGACTTATTTTTTAAATCCCGAACTCGCCCAAAATAAAACTTATTTAGTCACCGTGATTTTGTCGACGTTTTGGATTTTAACGTTGATTAATTTAAGAGGTATACATTTCTCCGCAAAATTTTCTAGTTTTTGCGCGGTCATTGGTATGATTATTCCAATGATTCTTATTGTGAATCTTGGAATATTTTGGCTTGTTTCAGGTAATCAATCGCATATTCAATTTAATACCGAAAATCTTTTACCGCATTTTGATTCTATTGATCATTGGATTTCTTTAACCGCCATTATGACTGCTTTTTTAGGAATGGAACTCGCGACCGTGCATGTCAAAGAAGTCAGAGATCCACAACAATCTTTTCCGAAAGCTTTATTCATCTCCGTCGTTATCATTTTAGTGACCATGATTTTAGGGTCACTCACCATTGCGATGGTATTACCCAAAGAAGAGATTAATTTAGTGAATGGTGTGATCCAAGCTTTTACTAATTTCTTTGCGTTGTATCATCTTTCTTGGGTAGTACCGATTATTACGATCATGATATTACTCGGCAGTTTTGGTGGAATCATTAGTTGGGTCATCTCCCCTGCGCGTGGTTTGTTGCATGCCGCCGAATTAGGTTTTTTACCGGCTTTTTTCACGAAAAAAAATGATAAAAACATCCCAACACATTTATTATTTCTGCAAGCGATATTAGTTACCTTTGTTTGTCTTGCCTTTCTCTTGATGCCAAGTGTAAATGGCTCTTATTGGTTGCTGACCGCATTAAGCACGCAACTTTATATGTTGATGTACGTCGTGATGTTTTTAGCAGCGATATTTTTGAAATATAAATTCAAGCCTAGCAAACATTCCTTCACCATCCCCGGTGGCAAAATCGGCATGTGGCTCACGGCGGGCTTAGGCTTAATCGGTTGTGCCATTACTTTAGCCGTCGGTTTCATTCCTCCCAGCGGCATTGATGTTGGTGGATTTTGGCATTATGAAACGGTTTTTGTGAGCGGGTTAGTGGGAATGGTTGTGCCGGTGGTGTTTTTCTATGGGTTTAGGAAACTTAAATAACGCCGATGGAAAAATTGAATCGTCATTTCCATTTTTCCTTCCTTTTTTGAATTTGTGTTTCAAAAAAGAAATCATATAACATTTTGTCAAAAACAAATGGATGCAAGGCTGGATTAGAGTGAGTTACAGCAAACAAATTTATAATCGCATATAGACATAAAAACTTATTTTTAGTATGATCTTCGCGCACTTAATAGTTGGGAAAAACAAAACGTTCAGGAAGAATAAAATGAAAATGTATAAAATTAATGAATTTGCTCATATGGAACAGTGATTGAAGTCATGAACCATGAATCTCTTTCACCTGAAGCTGAAATGACAAAAGATTTATTATCTATCATTCATCGTTTTTCTAGTCGTCTGCATGGTTTAAGAAAATATAAGAATAATCTCAATGCTATCATCAAGGCGAAAGAATGAGAACAATAAAGCGCCATAGCATCGCGATTAATGCAGGGAAAAATACCCACATTGAAGCATTAGCAAAGGCTTATGCCAAAGAAAAAAACTATTGGCTTCTACAATTTCAGCAACAAATCCACATACCTTTTATCAAAAATTCTCGCCATTTGCGCAATCAAGCCGTGAAAGAAAAATATAGCTCACGGTATGGATTGCAAGCCCGTATGTGGAAATTAGCATTGCAAGATGCAGCGGATATGATGGATCGATTTTGGCGTTCGATTTTTGATAAAATCAAGCGTGATATTTACCGCTCAAGTTTAGATGCCACACAAAAACATTATGCTTTTTGGCTATTAAAAGATTATGCGCGTTTCAGCGAAATGCTCGCCCTTAATCCATTAAATTTTAAAGAACTCAATCTTTCATCGAGAAAAAAAGTCATCAATTTTCTTCAGAAAAAAATAAAGAAATACCGAAAAAATTATCCTAAAATAAAAAAAGCACGAAGTATCCTTTTAGACGAAAATTGTTATTCGATATTTACTCATGATAATCGTCAATATATTAAAATGATGACGACCATTCCAAGAAAGAGAATCACAATCCCTTTATCAGGCAATACCCCGATCAAAGGAAATATTCGCTTAATTGTAAAAGGTCAAATGATTGAAGTGCATTACACAGCGGATCTGAAAGCCATTAAAAAATCCTTCACTCAATCAGTGCTAGGTATTGATTTGGGTTATAGCGAAATCATGACTGATAGCGATGGAAAATCATACGAAACCGATTTTGGTGATATACTCACGACTGCATCCGATGGACTCAAAGTTAAGATGCAACGTCGAAATAAACTACACGCATTACAGAAAAAATATTCAGAATCAACAAGTATTGAAAAACAAAAAAAAGCAAAAAATATTCTAAAAAACAATTTAGGCCAAATAAAACTAGAAGAAAATCAATATAAACTAAAAGCAACCCTTGATCGTAAAATCAATACTGCTTTTAATCAACTTAGCGAAAAAAATCCTGATGTGGTCGTCAGTGAAGGTTTATCACATCAATTTTCTTATCATTGCGGTCGTAATTGGAACCGTCGACTATCCTCTTGGATAAGAGGGGTATTACAAGAAAGATTAGCATTTAAAGCGTTGGCTAAAGGTTTTAGTCATCAGGTAGTCAATCCAGCGTATTCTTCACAAATGTGTGTCCCATGCGGTTTTGTTGATCATCGGAATCGTAAGGGAGACAAATTTAAGTGTCTGCATTGCGGATATGTGAATCATGCAGATTGGGTGGCTGCTTTGAATCTTAGAAGTAGATATTTTGATCGAGAGATCACGCGATATACGCCTTATCGCGAAGTAAAACGAATATTACTTCAAAGATTCCATCGCCGTTTGGAAACCAATGCATCGGGCACTGTTAACGGCAGGATTCCAGATACCACATTGCATGTATCAACCATGCGCGGTCAATCGGAAAGCGAATGGAAAACACAGTCAAACAAGGATGTCGATGTTTGACTATAGTTTTTCTAACAGTGTATGGAATAATGGTAAAAGCATGAATATCGGGTGAAAAATCTTTTGAATTCCGTGTAACAAAAAGTAATTTATGATTAATTGCAACTGCAGCTTGTAAAGCATCAGGTAATTTCCACTTATACTGCCTTCGGAGTTCTGCAGCCATATCCGCTTCAATCTGAGTAATTGCCAATGTTTTAAAGCGCTCCAAAAAAGTTTTTGTAATCGTTAAATGAGGAGATTCGACACCCACGAGTATTTCAGCACGGGTTATTACTGAAATGTAACTATTTTTAATATTGGATTTTAACCATTCTGTTGCGTTTGAAATATTATTTAAATGATCAATAAGGATGACTGAATCCAAAAGATATTTCATGCCTATTCCCATTCATCTCTTAATTTATTTTGATATGCGAGACCATCACTTTTTTTCCAAATGCCCGCGGTTTGAGATAATATTTCTTCAATGGAAAGCTCTTTTTCAGATTCTAACTTTTTTCGATAATATTGCAGCGCTTCCCGAACAATCTCCGTCATGGGGACGTGGCGTAAATGCGCCTGTTTATCCAGCCACTTTTTTTCAGTATTATCTAAACTAATGATAGTGCGTTTCATGAGTGACTTCTCAGTGATATCAATAAACAAGTATAATGATATCATACTATGGGCAGTAAAAAATATCAATCATGGTTACTCTAACCAGCAAAGGGTTTGTACGGCCCTCTTTGATTAAATCGGCAACTTCTTCACATCCGGGTTTTCGGCGTACGCACGGAGAATTTCTTCAATAATTTGATCGACGATACCTTGGCCGCTCGCTTCTTCAATCAACGCACCTTGTTCTTTCAATGTTGCCAACCGCATTTCAATCAAAGATTTAATCGAACCGCCGGGGAATAAATTCGCAAGCACGCGGCGTGCTTCGGCGGGACCCAATCGTTGATAAAGTTTATTACGGATATGCGCATCTTCCGCCGTCGTACTAAACGCCCATAATTCAACGGGGCCTAAGGTACTGGTTAATAATTGCGTGTTAATACCGGTCTTCGTCGCGAATTGCGCGAGAAATGTTGCGCCCCCTTCACGAGGACCATGCACACGTGTTTTCAAAGCGACACGGGCGGTTTCTGATAAACCAAAAATCTCGGTCGAGCGACGAATCGCTTGTTCAGGACCTGCATCCATAATAAAAATGGAAGTAGCAAATTCCACCATAATCGCATCAAAGTCATCTAACGATTGTGAAATTAACGCAATTTGGACGTTCCATTTTCGGCCTTCGCGCATGTCTAAAATAACTTGATCGCGTACCGCACGCGCTTTTGAAGTACGATGGAATTCATCATAAACCAAGCGCTTGGGATCTTCGCGGATTTCGGCAATACGACTGCGGTGATAACTACGATACGCCTCTGGCATATCGGTTAGCACATCTTCCGTTAAGTAAAAAGATCGTCCCAATACGTAACGCGCTAACATGTACATGACTGCGGTCTGCCGATCGGCGACATCGCCACCACTTTTTGCGACTTCATCCAAATCTAATGACACAATTCGGGAATCTCCCAAATCAAAACGCGTCACGTTCGCGATGATAGGATATTCTCGAACCGCACTTGAAATCATACGACTGAACGCTTGAATTAAAGGTTCACCCGTCGGTGCTTTCACTAAACCATATAAATCTTCAACCGCCTGTGTTCGACATATCGCCGCAGCATCCGGTAACAAGGGAACCGCATAACGTTGCGCCAAAAGCGCTTCATGATAAAAACCGGCGAGAAACAACGCATCGGTCACTTCCCACCACGTGGTGTGCTCATCTAAAACAAAACCAATTTCGCTCAAAATATCATCGACGATGGTCTCAATACCCTTAGTGTAAGGATGCGGTTTGCCATCATCCGCCAAATATTTATAAAGCTCATCAACAATCAAACCCGCCATATCGGGAATACCATCGTAGGGCCGTTCGGCGCCTAATGGTGTTGCGAGCAACGTGATAAAGTTGACGAGAAATCCACGCTCTTGCGCAGTCGGATATCGACAACCTAATTGCGTATCGAAAGGATTAATCGAATAATCTTGCGTCATGCGCAAACGATGATATCCAACCAAATGTTTGGAACCCGCGGGTAATGCTTCTTTTAACAAAGAAATTAAACCACTACTCGATGGACCAATGTCCACAATGGCAATTCGCGGCAGACGTTGAATACCGCCCTGCAAACATAGCGCTAAATTAATCGTATTCGACAACACCGACTTACCCGAACCGGGTCTTGCGTACATGAGATCAATCCAGGTCGTTTGCTGTGCGGACCCAGGTTGATAGGGCCATGGCTTGCCATCGGGTGAGCGTAACAACACTGCACCATATTTCCACGCAGAAGCAGGGCGTGCGAAAGGCAACATATAAACCGCATCGGATAAAGGCGCAATGGAAGGTGTCGCCACACTGCCAGCCGTAAATCCTAATAAACTCGATGCATAGCCACCAAACACATCACCACAAACTTCTGAGACTTCGCACGAACCCCAACCTTCCACCGCTTTGGCAAGTTCTGCCGCACGTGTACGTAACAAGCGAATGTTTCCCTCTGGCGCCCATGTGGCTAAACTGACTTGTAATCGGACCACCGCATCATCGGTGTTTAAATCAATATCTTTTAATAATTTATTTGCATCATGTACTAACGCATTTTGAGATGAGGTCCACGCTAAAATGGCAGCCATTGCAGATTTAAAACGTAGTGTGTTTAAGCCACCACTTTCAATTAAAAATGAAATTCGCCACGGCACATGTGTTGGTATCGTTCTTGAAAAAAGATGACTGAATGATTTTACTTCTTGTGGAAAAAGATCAATAAAAAGTGGAGTATAGATTCGATCCCCCACACGAACGGTTCTTAAATCAACGTTCACCGCGTCTCTTGGGAAAATTTGTCGTGAAAGCGGAGGCCACATCAAACCGGATAATTCATTCGCGAGTGGGCGCGCTTCATGCAAAGGAATTTTATCGCCGGGTAAAACCGCACGCCAATTTTTATCCGTAAAATCAGGATCAGCGGAATAACGCATCGCTAAAACTGATTCATGTACTTCCAATAGTTGACAATAAATGTTTAATTGTGACAAATCCGTCACCAATGAGCGCACAAAAGATCCATGCGCCTCACGAAGATCAGGAATGGCTGCAATAAGATTTTGCCCGTTAATAAACGGAGGAATTTTATTTTCTCGAATTAATTTTAATTTGTCTTTGGTTGCGCGTTTCAATTGTTCTTTGGAAAGCGAATAAGGTCGCGTCCACAATACAAAATATAATTCTTCATGCGCACAATATTTAGAAATATAGTCAATGCGCTCTTTAAATAAATCGTCTAACTCGAGATGTAAACGATTTGCGGTAGCCCTCGCAGGACTTAAAATTTCTTGAATTTCAGATTTTACGGTTGATTTATCGTAGCTAAAATAAACCTGGACCATATGTCCCGGTCTTTTTAATGTTGCTTGCAAACTTTGTGTGAGTCCTGCATGTACTGCTTCGAATTCTTCAGTACCAATGAGCCTTGTCACCCCAAAAATTCGAATGACAGAAATAAGTGATCCGTCACGTGCGACGAGCGTATGTGTATCCTCTGCGGTTTCTAAATCACAATAGGATTCAGCCGTTTGTTTGAGTTCAGTACTGAACCACGCTAATACTGCATCTACGCCATCAAGTATTGGATCTACAAAACTACGCATGCTATTCCTTAAAAAAAATTAATTCATAGTAGTACGTCGTCCCGCGGCTTGTCCGCGGGATCCAGTGACAGCGGATACGCCACTCTGGATCCCGCGGTCAAGCCGCGGGACGACGTACTAATTGGCACGACAAAAAATTAAGTCTGCTCAGCTTCTGCAGCTAATTCTTCGAGAGCTGCGGCTGCCCAAGCATCTAATTGCACTTTAAATTTCGTATACGATGGAAGTAATCGTATATCATTCAAAATATCAATCTTCATCTCTGGATTTTTAATTTGATGTTCTAAAATTAATTGTCCTAAAACAGATGGGTTACTGGTACCTTGACCATATTTATTTTCAATTAATTGACTTCGAAATTTGAAACTTCGATAAATGGATTGCGCACTTTCTTGATAACCTGTGCCATTTCCCATTGCGCAAAAAAGTACATGACAAAAACTATTTAATTCAGCTTGGCCCATTTCGGGAAGATAAATCAGCTGACCTCCGCCCATTTCTTCTAAACTTAATGATTCCAGAAATAAACATTGGGCACAAAAACAACATGCTGTCATCAGATTGCTGATTTTATTATTCGTGTAATCGCCATCGCGATTCACAATTTCTTGATACTCTCTCGCTTGGAAACTACAAAACTGGCAAGTATATTGATCGCGGTTTAAAACTTTATTTGCAACTGGCAGAAAAGCTTTATCTGCACGACGACGTATAAAAATACGCCATCCACTTAAATTGACTGCCAGTTGTAATTCTTGCATAAATCTTTATCTACTTTTTAAAAACTTGAAAATCCTGAAATACCTGCTTGTGTTCCACTAGAACCAAACAACGTTGCACCGCCTGCGCTAAATACGCTTGGAATGAAAAGTAATGCAGCTGAAATAAATAATAAAGCAATAGGTTGGCTCACGTGAATTTGTGTTGGGTTGTCTTTGTGCGCTTTGAACTTAACAACTGCAGCAACACCAAAAGCCATCCCTGCAACGTAAGAACCTGCAGTAATCAATTTTGCGAGATCATTTAGGTTTGTTACCGCGGTGGCTGCAACAACACCAATACCGGAAGCCGATGCTCCAAAAGCAACTGCCCCAAAACAACTCAATAACCCTAGTAAAATTAACATGGTTTTTTTTGTAAACTTATAGCTCATTGCGTTCTCCTTAAAAAATAAAAAAATAAAAATCTATTGTGGTGGGCTCGGTGCAAATGCCGATCCTAATCCAAACGTGTCATATATCATTTGCAGCGTATCAAAAAGATCAATTAAAAATATCCCACCAATAATGTGCGCCATCGCGCGCCCAAATTGGCCATGCTGACCACCGCCTTGTTGACCCAAATGGGTCAATATGACCAAACCTCTGATAAAAGCAATAAGACCTACTAATTGAACGACGATAATGCAAGCATTATAAAGATCTCGCCATTTGTCATTGATCTGTTCTTCATAACCATAGGGGGATGGATTTAACCAAAAAGTCGTGAGTCCGGCATTTAACGTAGATGGCAAATATATCATGGCAGCGCCAACAAAAATATAAAGTAAAGGCCCACGCATGCTCGCTTCACTTGACATCATAGACCGCTGTTCGGCATATTTTTTCATTTTCATGACCCCTTCAATCACGAAAAAAAAGCCGATGACATAACAAATAGCAGTGATTAACAGCCACACTTGCGGTAACTGTGTGGCGAGATTGGTAATAAGCTGGGTTAAACTGACCGAGTTATATAAATCATTATCTGCCGCTATTGCAGCGCGCATAAAGAGAGGGTTCATCATGATAATAATAAAAAGCTTGCATACCCAAGGAGGCATCAAAAAATTGTTAGCATGCTTCATAAAACCCTCACATTCTTTCTTGATTTATTCCACATTCATTCCATAGGATAAAGCAACCACGCGATTTCCGGTATCAATTTCAACAATACCGTCATAAGGATCAATCTTAGTGATGCGGCCATAATTCCGTAGAATATCACCCTCGGCTACTGTTACTGTATCACCGGATTCTGACTTAAGCCAAGCCCGTCCTGGAATAATTGCTTGGACGGTATAGTTGATTTTGGGCTCACCTCGGTTTGCCACCCCGCTTGAATGGGTAACTGTGACAGCGGGTTCTTCCCGTGCGGCTTGACTGATTTGCTGTAAATTGCTTTCTATGCGGTTCATTTTTTTGGAGATTTCATCCATTTTGCCGCGCATCATGTTTTCTTGCATTTCGTAATCGGATATTTTTTGAGCATATTCCGTTTGCAAAAGATTCATCATCGCGGAAGTTTGTTGTTCAAGCGCAGTTAAACGTTCATCTATTTTTTTTATGTCTTCAGCCCCTGGAGGTGGTGTCGGTGCAACGACTGTCGCCATCGCCGGTTGTTGCTGTTCCACCACTTTGGGCGGTGGAGGCGTTTCTTGTTTCACTACGACAGGTTCTGCAGGCCTCGTCACCGGGGTAACAGCAGGTGCGGTTTTGATTTCACTTAATACATCTGCCGTGGGAGATTTGGAAGGGCTTAGCATTTTATAAACCAATGCCATTAACACAATAAATATAACACCACCGATAATAGCTCGACGGCGCGGGTTGATATTGCTTAATTTGGCAAGAATCGATTCCTTAGGCGGTGCTGCATTGCCATTTTCCGCAGAGGCTTTCGGAGACTCATCAACATCAAAATTCATTTGATCATCAGAAAAATGATACTCTTCTTCTTCATCTTCATAACGCTCTTCGTCTTTTTCATTTACCATAATTTAAGCCTCTCAAATGACAATTTTTTCCGCAATGACATTCTACGGTGTCGTTGATACTGTTGTTGTCGTCACTGCATTGGGTACTGTGGTCGTCGTGACCGTTTTAACGGGTACATCTTCATCGGTCACTTCCGATGCAAACAATATGCCTATACCGACACCGGCATAAATTTTGACAGTCGTGGGTCTATTCAAATTCTCAAGTGCAATTTCATTCAAGTTAGTACCGATTTGACCGATACCCACTGCAATTTTACTACCAGGACTCAATTCTGGATGATCGGTACTGGTACCGAAAATACCTGTCGTGCTTGTACCAGCATTCGTAATTGCGCTTGAATATCCCTGTACAAATGAAGATGCCATCATGAGACCCCATCTTGACAAATAATGATGATCGACCTCGTTTGCCATCACCGTTCTTGCCGTGTCAGGATCGATAGCATAAGCCGAAATAGATTTTGCAGAAGGCCAGTCTGTTTCGTCCATCTGCGTGAAGTTTAAGCTCACTTTATCTTGGCCTTGGGCAAGCGATAATTTTCCTAATAATTTAGCGCCCTTAAATTTGCCTTCGATAATGGTTGCCATCACTGGTGTATCTGGATAATCGCTATCAACCGCCGTATCTAACACAGCAAAATAAATCGTACCGGATTTGATGAGGGCAGGTTTTTTGATAACTTTTTCGCCGGCACCCCCCGCAATGGCACCGGGTAACGTGCCACCAGGGCCTGCGCCCTCTCCTGGTTTTTCAGGATTGAAACTGCCTTCCGAATGACTCATGGTTGCCGGTGCCCAAACGGTATTTATTAAATTTTGCGCCTGTCCAGACATCGCATTTTGTAATGCTTGAATTCGTTCTAAACGATTATCTTTAACTTGTTCGGCCGCTTGCACGGGAATATTTTCAAAATTTTCTACTGGGGCTGCGGTTTCCGCGGTTGCGTTTTGTACGCTTTCTTGCAAAGCAGCATATTCTGGTAATACGGTTTCTGTACCCGGTACTGCCCCGCCCGTCGGACGAATACTTGCTTGGTATTGTTGTAACAATGCTTGCGCTTCAGTAGGCGAGATAATGCCGGCTTGCACTGCTTTTTTTAATTCATCGGCATAAGCACTGGGTGTCGCATTATTAGCTTGCAAACTGAGTAAACGTTTAGCGAGATCACCTGCGGCTCCCCCTTTCGCAACCAATGCACCAATAGGACCTGCCGCTTGGATGGTTCCTTGTAATGATTTGTAATCATTGAGTAAAGCGTTAGCCGTTTCTTTAGAAATTTTGCCATCATCTACTAATTTTTTGAGGGCTGCAGCGTAGGCGTCAAGCGGTGCATTTTGACTTTGTAAACCTTCTAATAATTTTTCTGCATCGGGTGGTACTTGACCATTCGCCGCTAATTTTCTTAAATTTGCTAAAGCCGCTTCTTTGGCTCGTATCACATCTTGCACACCTGGTGCGGAACCATTTAATCGTCCTTTTTGATAATCCTGAATTAATTTGTTAGCAACCGCAGGTGTGAGTTTGCCTTCTGCGACTAATCGATTAATTGCATCAGTGTACTCATTCACGGGTACATTTTTGTTTTGCATTTCTTCAAGCATTTTTAAAACGTCAGGCGTGATCTGTCCTTCTTTCGCCATTTGTCGCAAACGGAAAATGCCTTCTTTCGCCCCTTCCTTCGCCAATTGCTGCGTATATTGCGCAAGCAAATTGCCGGCAGTCTCTGGGGAAATTTTACCTTCACGCACTAATCGTTGTAATTCTGCTGCGTATTCAGCAGGCGTCACTTGCATTTTTTGTAACTCTAACAATTCTGTTGCGTTGGCTAACGGCAATCTGCCCGATTTAATCATGTTATCCATCATTTTTGCACTGGCATTCACTAATGCATTGGTATGTTGTTTTTTATATTTTTCTAATAATGCACGCGCCTCTTCGGGCGTTAATTTGCCAGCCTTCACTAATGCGTCTAACGCCGCCGCATATTCATCCACTGAGACATTGCGATTGGCAAGGTCTTTCAGCATATCTGCGGTTTCGCGATTGATTTTACCTTTATCCAATAAACTTTGAACTTCTGCATTCACATCTGGTGTATCAGGATTGGGACACATAAAACAACCGGATTCTCCACCCGCTACATTCAACACAGTTGGAATGGCAGATGCGCCTGCACCTTGCTGTCTTGCTTCTTCAATACGTCTTAAATTGGCCTCTTCGACCGATTGCTGATATTCGGGTGAAATTTCCCCCCCGGGAACCGATACTAAATTTTTGGGTGCATTAGCAACGCGAGCGGTCGCATTAGATGTCGCACTTCCAAAAAAATAAACGGCTAAATAAACCGCAAATGACACACCAACCACAGCTGCAAATAGAAGAAACATTCTGGATTTTGCATCAATATTCGAGAATAGCTTAAACTCTGGTAGTTTTAATGCCATCAGAATCCCTCTATTTTAAGTTCGACAGGATTGCCATACTGAGAAATGAGCACAGAGGAACTTCTCTGTATTTCGAAAGCTTGCATACCATCAGGGCTCACCATTCGACCAATCCACCCCGGAGAAAGCACAGCAAATCGCGTGCGCAAATACATTTTATCGCCTAACACCCACGCTTGGCCATCGCCGCCACGCACTGTTAATTGCTTGCTGCCAGCTGGTGCAACACCATCTAATACACTAAGTAAAAGTTGATTCGCGCTATTGGGTAAACCCGTGCCCGTCGGGAGCGCCGTCGCATTCGGTCCAATACCCGGCACATGAATATCGGTTCGATAATCCACCACGCGTTGCCCGAAAACTAAAGACATCGTAATAGGTGTTGGTAAACCCACTAATCGAATAATTAAATCACTATCTCCGTAAGGCGAAACCGCTTGTAATAATAAAACATTACTTTTGCCATCCCATTGCGGTGCCCCTAACTTACGTGGGTCACCAATATCAAAAGAAGCAATCGGCCATGGTGATCCCGTTGAATCCACAAACACTAACGATGAAATGTAACCTTGCGATAAACGAATCGCTGGCGGTGTCGTGCCTGGTGCCAAATTAATGATTAATGTACTTGAAACTGGCTTAGGCGGAATATTGGCAGGTATCGCTGCTGCACGTTGTTGCACATCCACCTGTTGTCGTAATTTCACGACTTGTTGCGGCGTTAAAGGTACATTTTGTTGGACTAAACCTTCAAATGCGGCATCAGATTCGGGAGACGGTGGCACCGTAGGTTTTGGTGCAGAATCTAGCATGACTTTTTGGTTTTCTTCAAAAGACATCGGGGGCGTTAACACCTCATCGCCAGAACCGTTCACATAAACCATGGTCGGAGATTTTTTGACGGTTTTTTTCCGCACTATCGTTTTCGAATTTTGCATAAAAGGCGGTGGTGGAATATGTGCTTGGTTATTTTTCTGTATCCATTCTTGAAAATCTGCACGATCTGCCACGTCTTCGGCAAAGCTCGAAGAAATAAAACATACCGTGAAAGAAAAAAGGACTAAAGCAATAAAGTTTTTATTCATTTTATGTTGTCGTCCCCCTTGGATTTTGAGTATTTTGAGCAGGCCTATTGCGGGCACCAAGCATAATATTTTCGATAGCAATACCAGAAATATTATTCATCGTTGGCACACGGACTACGAGGGCTCGTATCATGGGATTTTGATCGTTCATATTTTTATTGAGACTGATGTAATTTATTTTTAGTCCCATTTGTAACCACCACCCGTATCTGCCATCTTGAAGTACACCTTTTTCTATAATTTGCGGCGCGTTTTCGGCTTGACTTTTCACAAACACTTTTGCGTCTACTATTGTATCTTGAACTGCATAGTTATTCAGAAAATCTAAATAAATTTTCCAACCATTTTCTGTAAAATATTGTTGATAGCTTTTTAACTGATCAGGGTAATGATAAAAATCAAAAACAAAAACAGTCTGTAATGCATTACTAAAAAATTGTCTGACATCCGCATCATTCACATAAGGCTGATTCAGAGGGGGACTCATCACCACGCGGAAATTATCATAAGTATTAAATATGATGGGCTTTGGTTTAGTCACGTATAGATAAATAAAGGTTGCGATGATACAAACGATGGAAATTAAAATCATGATGAAAGAAAAAAAAACTTTACGAAAACCATCACGATAAAAATCGCTTCTGAGACGAATCGTTTGTAATTTTTCTTCCGCCACGTTGACTTCTCGCATCGTTCAAAACTTAAGAACGTCAAAAAATATTAATCTATATAATACAGGAAATTAAAATGAACTTCGAGATTAATGTGAGAATGCTATTACGTTCGTCGGACCTAGGCAACTTATAACCCGTCGTCCCGCGACTTGTTCGCGGGATCCAGTGACAGCAGCAATGCCATTCTGGATCCCGCGAACAAGTCGCGGGACGACGGTTGTGTAGAGACCTATGATGCTTTTAGCTGGCATGACAGCTCGTCTTAGAACTAGCGCATTATTGTATTTGCTCGAGGTGATGTATTAATTAATTCTTTCACCATGCTTAACACGGCCAAACCCTGATAACTTTGTAGCAGTGGTTTTCGCTGTACCACAACATTGACTTTATAAGTTGCAGTACTACTACTACCTGGCGTATTTAAATATAAAGGTGGTTTTAATCGTGTTTCTTTCAAAATCATTTCGATTCTCCATGCATACTCACCTTTGATGGGGCTTGCATTAAGCACAACCGGTGCACTTGTCACTTTACTAATCCATACTTCTTTTCGTTCTAACATTGCGACTAAGTTAAGGGATGCTTTTAAACCTTTCATATATTCCGCCCACGCATAATCCGAAAAATATTTTTGCGAATCTTGCAATTGTGAGCGATAATTTACAAAATCAAATGAATTACCAGATTCAATCGCTTTAATAACCCAAGCATTCACTTCACCAATGGCTAAAGGTAATTCCAAAGGGGTTTCTTGAATAAGAACGCCATCATCATTGGCCACAAAATAAAGTGGTTTAGATGAATTATTTAATACATAGCTTAAAAGCATGCTCAGACAAATAATCACCACCAACGCAAGTAGCGAAACACCGAACATCAAATGAAATTTCTTTCTATAAAAAGCATTACGCTTATGCACTAACTCTAATGCATCGCTTGCGTTTTCGTTTATCATACATACACCTTAGATCTGCTACATTGAAAATTGATCAATACCAATTCCGACAGGGTTTTTCGTGGTTGGAACTTTGACAATCACGAGTGTCACTCGATAAGTTCGAGTGGAGGAATTACTTGCTGCTTCATAAGTGACGAGAAAAGGTATTTGCAACCGCCAAGCTTGATCATAATCGGAAAAGCTGCCTTGATTTGCAATGACAACTTGCCCATTCACTGCACTATTAGTATTTAATTGATTTTGTCTTAATGTTTGAATCACCCCTTGAATAGAAGCAAGAAAAGCATTTAATCCACTATTGGTAAAATAAGGCCTCACTTTGGCTTCAATTTCACTATCACTTTCATAAAATTTATAAGTATAAACATCAATGGCGGCTTTGCTCGCCCATTTAATAATCGTACTAGATAATAAATTAGGCTCATCTAATGCGGTCAATTCAAACACTTCGCGTTTTGGTGTCACTGCTGAAAAATGCGGAAGCGGCCGGTTTTCTACGAAATACATTAACAAAAACATCAATCCAATAAGAAAAACTAATGCCATTATTAATATTGCGATTAAGGTCGGAAAATATCGATAGTCATCTTCTAAGTGATGGACATGCTTCATTTTTGGCATTGGTTTAATCCTACAAACCGACTTTCTCTCATGCACCATTCATATAGCTGCCCATTTGTCGTTGACACATAATAGGCACGAGCTTTTGGAAAAAAAATAAAATATAGATTGAGAAATACCAATATTAAAATCACACTCATTAAAAAAAGAATGACTTTGAGTATCTTGTGATAAAGGTCACGATAAAAATGACTTTGAAATCTTGGCATATCCTCTCGATGACCGATCATCAATGCTTCCTATATATAGAGTTTTTCTAAAGTTATTTCAATCCGATAATTATCACTACCCCAATTGCCGTTATTGGCGGTGACAAGCTTGCATCCGCCGTAACCTTCCGCATATAACAATCGTGTATTCAATCGTCGATTCCACATATAGCGCATGATTTTTTCTGCTTGCTGTTTCGAAAGCATGATACTGACATCTTCAGGTTCGATGGCGCTCGTATACCCTGCAATTTTCACCGACATATTGGGATACCGATTGATAAATTGGACGACTAAATCCAAGGTCTCATATGACGCCGCTAATAAATGAGAAGTCATATAATCAAATAATACAAAAGAAGGAATCACTATTAAAATTTGATCGCCGAGTTGTACCACTTGGACATTGCGATTAATGAGTTTGTCCGCAAGTGTTGTGTGCGAATCGATGTAAGCACCAATGGCACCCCCGAAAATGGCACCGACTCCAAGACCTGGTAACACGCCCGAGCCACCGGAAATAGCAGCACCTGTCAATGCACCGGCGGTACCGCCAATCATAATACCTTTTGTCCGTTGCGTAGAATTTTGATAAGCGTCACGCAAGCCGCCTTCGGAATGAGAAAATTGATAACTGGTTTCGAGGTAGGCTTGATCTGCTTCACTCGCAGCGCCTCTTTGTGCCGCAGAAGAGGCACATCCATGAAGAGAAATGACGAATAGTATAAAAATAATTATTTGTAATGGTTTCCAAATTGTTATTGTCATTCCATCTCTCTGCTTTGTTTTTAGTTTTATTATTTTCAACTGTTTTTGGTAAAAACACAATAATTAGTGTCACTGTCATTCCCGCGCAGGCGGAATCCATTCATAGCACACTTATCCTCTACAAATGGATCCCCGCCTGCGCGGGGATGACAGGGTAAAAAAACAATGCTAAAATTTAAACACAATATCCAAAACGAGCTAAGTGGTGTACAGTTGAGAAGAGTAATCATTTTATTTTTGTCCATTTTTGTTTTTTTTCAAACCGCAAACGCCTCCGTGGAATCCGATGAAAATTGGTATCAAACCATGAGTCGCCATATTAGCGAGACGTGGCATGATGGAAATGTAGAAATGTACCTTCCGTTAAAAACTATTCACATGCCTTTTGCTTATTCTCATGAGCAACGCGAAAATTTTAATGAAAATCCATTGGGATTTGGTATCGGAAAAGGCCGATTTAATAGCAATGGGAATTATGAAGGCATGATGGTCATGGTCTTTCAAGACTCACATTCAAAACCCGAGTATCTCGCGGGGTATCAATGGATTCCTCAATGGTCTTTGTCTGACAATTTTAAAGCAGGGTTAGGCGCCGTGGGTTTTATTAGCGCGCGCTCTGATTTTTTGCATTACACACCTTTCCCCGGCGTTTTACCTGTTGCATCGCTCAGTTATAAAAATCTCATGTTGGAAACGACTTATATTCCGGGAGTGAGTTCGTTTGGTGGGAATGTTCTGTTTGTTATGTTGAAGTGGAAGTTTGATTAACTCTCACCCTGCAACGACCGCACATATTCCAACAAATCATTCGCGGCGCTCACCACCACATCTTCAGGCTGAAAAATTCCTTCTACCGGTGGTGGGTAATCGGTTGCCATATAAATATCTTTAATTACTTCATCCGCAATGACTTGCGCTTTAGAGCTTGATCGTCCCAAGACTCTTTCCACTAACTGGATTTTATCCTTAATGAATGCACGCGCCACCAACGGCTGGCTGAAACGCTCAAAATTAGTCGCCCCGACCAACATTTTTACAGTATTAGATAAATCAGGTTTACTAAAGATATTGATGTGGCCTTCTTCTTCGGGCTCTTCTTCCACAATACTTTCGATACTTTCTTCTCCGCCACGATTATGGAATGCGAGTAATGCAGTCACGCCTCTTTCGATCAAATTGGCTTCCGGATTTTCGGTCATGGATGTCGCAATCAATTGAATGTCTTCTGATTCTTCTCCTGACACTGCTTCGAATCCAACATCTTCTGACGCTAAAACATTTTCGAATTGCGCCAAACGATTTTCGAGATCGATTAAAACGCGCCCGATGGGCGCTTCGACTTTCAAGAAGTGATTAATCCGCATTCGCTCCACAGGTTGCGGATTGGCGAAAAACATTTTGGCGCGAATAATTTTCGATTTGAAAAAGATATGCGCCTCACCTTCTCGCTGTTCTTTCAAATCGAGCAAATCGACACGCGCGCGTTTTTCGGACGATGCGCTTCGGCTATCCATGTAATTATTTAACACGCTATTCGCATTAGTTTGAAACGAATCAACCTTTGTGACCCATGATTCACCGGCAGTTTTGGAGAAAAAATCCCAGGTTTCCAATGGATCTTCGAGTTTCATACAAATTTTGATGTTGGTGTTTGCACCGATGGATGCCGCTTCTTCTTTCGAAGCTTTTTGAAATGCGGGTAAATCTTGTCCCGCGAATACCACCGAGAATCCGAGAGATCGCGCCTGTGCAGGTACGACCGCGAATCCTTTGATTGCATAATAACCATATTCGTCCAAAATACACATGTACGGTGTTAATGCATTGGTAGGTTTACGTTGGACCACCTCTTTGTACGTACCTTCGACCGATTCACCCAAACCCGCCGCCATCATCGCCTTCAATGAAGCAATGATCACTTTACCTAAATTTGCTAATTCGTCAGTTGATTTTTCTAAAGCAGGCAACAACACTACTAAAATCCGACGATTTAACACGACGTCTTTTAAATCGACTTCCGCCAAATTAGTACGAATAATATGACCGTAAGTATCCGCCAAAGAACCGAACGCACGCGTCAATTGCATGGTGATAAATCCATGCTGTTCGAATACGGTGCCGCTTTGCTTGCCTTTTTTCGTCGCATCATAACCCGGCAAAGTACGTAGATAGTTCATGATTGGTTCAAGAACGAGATCTGGTGCATCGGCTAAACTGACTGGCTCTTGATTATCACGAATAAACATTTTATCAATCGCAATCGCTTCTAACCGCGTTAATTCGAAATAGTTACGAATGACGTTCGCATCAAGCAAAATTTTGCCGCGATCACGCATGTACACGAGTACTTTCATCAGCGCTTCGACGAATACGATCGCCCGGCCTTTCCACATGTCACCATCGGATGATTGGGATGAAGAATCCATCAAGCTCGTCACGAGCTGCGACAACATACTCGATGAACCATTACAAAATGGATTCATCGTATTGGATAAACGTTTTTCTTGCGCGCCCACAATATCTCGCGCACCAGTCATGAAGTTAATGAGAAGTAAATCATCCTCACGCCCCATGAATCGGCACATGGAAAATACTTTGGCGAATAAACTATTATCGCCTTTACCATCGACATATAAAAAGCCACTGGCTTGCACAAGCGCGTTGAATGCCAGCGAGACTAATGCTTCGGTTTTACCACTACCGGTTGAACCGAAAATCAAGACGTGCGTACGCATGTCGTCGTTGTTGAACCATAACTCTTCTTCGGTGATTTTGCGATTGCCGAAAAAACAAATCCCACGCGCCTTGCGTGGTTTCATGCCGCCGGGGAGTGGATCGTTATAATCATTGGCATTTGAACGCTGCGGCATACGAAATGGCAGACGAAATTTGCGTGTATACGCATAAAGAAATGTGCCAATCGCAAAGAGACCCAGTAATTCCGTGACGGCAGGCAATAAAAAAGCTGCGATAGCAAACGCGATGAGTAAGGTTGCGCTTTTTACGGGGTCTTTGAAAAAATCAGCCGCTTTCATGCCAAGCGTACGCGTATCGCGCAATAAAAGCGCCGGAGGTAATTCTTGCTGTTCGTCAAGACCGCGTTGGTGTTGCATTGATATGCCTCTTAGCTGAATACTATTTAATGCTCGCGCCCAATTACTACGTCGTCCCGCGGCTTGTCCGCGGGATCCAGAGTGGCATTGCAGGCTTTTCTGGATCCCGCGGACAAGCCGCGGGACGACGGTGACTATTTTTCATCCGGATGATAAATAATATCTTTCAACGATATTTCTAACGCATTTGTCGCTTCTTCAACCATCGGAACCAACAAACGTCGTCCAATTTGTTTTTCAGCCACCCAATGCGCGAACGGTCCCGCGACTTCCACAAATGGTGTTTGTCGACCGACGGTATTTAACATATACCATAGTTTACGATCAACGGGTTTTAACCATAAAAAATCTGCGGACGCCTGTACGCCATCTTCACGAGCCACCTCAAGCATCGATGCCATCACGGTTAATACATAAGCATGTTGATGCACAATTTCTTGAATATGTTTATGACCTTCATATTTACGGAGTAGCTCATCTGCACCCGTATAATCAATTTTGGTCGCAGATGATGAGCTAATTTGACAGAGTAATTTTAGTGCGGCTTTCGTATCACTGTGATATCTTGCCGCAAAAATCGCAAAAAGCGCGCGCGCATGAATAGGAAGTCGTTTTGTTCCCTGCCACACAGAACCCAATTGAATGGCAAAAAGTTTATTCGCCTGACCACGTCGCAACGTCACTTCAATCCGATTCCATTCTTTGCGTGTCATTCCTTCACGCGGCTGCGGTTTGTGCTCATCCAGCAATTTATAACGTTTACAAAATTGCATCGGCGTTAAACCCATCGCCCAAGGACCTTTATCAATATCTTTTTTATCAAGATTCAAACCAAGTACGGGGGTAATTTGCGGCCAATTTATTTTTTCGAAATCGGCTAAATCTTTCATGGAATAAATGCGTTTGAATAAACGGGTCGAATTTGCGAAGTAAATAAAAAAAGCCAAGCCAAAAATGATGAAGACAATCGGCAAGCGCACATATTCTCCGACCGCATTTCCAAGATGCACGACATCAGGAAAGGTTACATCTTTGTAGGGAGTCGCTAAAATCGCAGCGCGGACATCATCCAATCGATTGGTAAAATGACTAATGATACCAATTTCCCATAACTTAAATGAGAAATAAAAGCCGACAATTTGCTTTTTAAATGCAATCCAGATGCCTGCGGAAAAAATTAATAATGCCGCAATAATCCATAAAATCCCAGTTGAACCTTCAGATTGATCCGGTTGTCCGCCTTTCGCCATAGTTAAGGCTGCCTTTTTTAAAAATTACCCTTGTTGTTTTTCGCGGATTTCATCTAACATTTTACAATCGATGCAAAGCGTGGCCGTGGGTCTCGCTTCAAGACGTCTTAAACCAATTTCAACCCCACACACTTCACAATAACCATATTCTTTGTTCACTAATAATTGAAGGGATTCTTCAATTTTCTTTAATAACTTACGTTCACGATCACGCGCGCGTAATTCTAAACGAAATTCTTCTTCTTGGCTTGCGCGATCATTGGGATCCGGATAGTTGATTGCTTCATCTTTCATGTGATGAACGGTGCGATCTGCTTCTTCCATAATTTGTTTGCGCAAAAGTGTTAATATATTTGTAAAATGCGCACGCATTTTACCGTTCATATATTCTTCACCTTTTTTAGGTTTGTACGGAGATACGCCCAACACTTCTAAACTGGGCTCTAAAATGTCTTTCGTTGCCATAACCGTTTCCCCTCAAAAATCCAAAATATCCTAAAATCAAAAATATCCTAACGAATTGAACATATACCAAAACCGAACTTCCAATCAAGTCACAACTGGCGGGAGTGTCAAAAACCCATGTCATGCCAGCATGCTTTTACAGAGGTCTCTACACAAGTCAAAGAACTCGTCGTCCCGCGGCTTGTCCGCGGGATCCAGAAAGCCTGCAATGCCGCTCTGGATCCCGCGGACAAGCCGCGGGACGACGGTTGTGTAGAGACCTATGATGCTTTTAGCTGGCATGACAAATTTCTACGGCTTTCTCGCGTATCCCACTCTATCTAGCCGGTTCAAATCCTTTAAAAACGTCATATCAGTATACCCTACTTCTGCAAAAATACTGCGGATTCTTTCCGCCTGTTGAAAGCCATGCTCTACAAAAAGGTAGCCGCCTGGTTTTAAAAAATTCACTGATTCTTCAATGATCGTTTTGATTGCTTGCAATCCATCATTGTCAGAAAAAAGCGCCATCTGTGGCTCGAAATCCGCAACATTTTTTTCCAAAAAAGGGTCATCTTTAGAAACATAAGGCGGATTACTAACAATCACATCGAACGTCAAATTGGGTAGCGCATGCAGCCAGTCACCTTGCACAAAATGGATGTTGGTTAAATGTAATCTCTCTGCATTCTTTTTTGCGACGACTAGTGCTTTATCTGAAAAATCTGTCGCATAAACTTTCCAACCAGGCTTATCGAACGCGAGTGCGAGCGCGATTGCACCAGAACCCGTACCTAAATCAGCAATGGTGAGATTTTCCTGATTTGCAAAAACAGCTAACACACTTTCAACCAACAATTCTGTTTCGGGTCTTGGAATTAAAACATTTTCATTCACCATTAAATCCAATGACCAAAATTCTTTTTTTCCTAGCAAATACGCGAGTGGTTTACCCTTCTCGTATTCGGATGAAAGTTTTTGCCAGTGCGCGTATTGATCGGGAGATAACACTAACTCGGGATGCGCATGCAAGTACGCACGCGATACTTGCAATACATGCGCTAAAATCGCATCGTGGCTCCCCATCGTTAAGGCTTCTTTGATGGATAGCATTACGCCTCTCCCATCGCAGCCAACAAGTCTGCTTGATATTCCTGTTGTAACGCTTTAATAACAGGCGCCAAATCTCCTTCGATAATATCGCTTAATTGATATAACGTGAGATTGATTCGATGATCCGTCAATCGTCCTTGCGGAAAATTATAGGTACGAATGCGCTCTGATCGATCGCCGGTACCCACTAAATTACGTCTCGTTTCCGCTTCTTTTTGTTGTTGTTTATTGCGTTCTTCTGCTAATAATTTTGCTTTGAGGAGTGACATGGCCCGTGCGCGATTTTTATGTTGTGATCGTTCATCCTGACATTCAACGACGGTGCCAGATGGAATATGTGTAATACGTATTGCAGAATCTGTCTTTTGCACGTGCTGACCACCTGCACCCGATGCACGAAACGTATCAATACGTAAATCCGCGGGATTGATATCCACATCTTCGATTTCTTCGACTTCTGGCAATACCGCAATGGTACAGGTCGATGTATGAACTCGCCCTTGTGCCTCTGTCGCAGGCACTCGTTGCACACGATGAACACCCGACTCAAATTTAAATTGAGAATATGCACCTTGTCCCAAAATTCTTGCGGTCACGCCTTTGTAACCCCCTTGTTCCCCCGAACTTGCGTTGATCAACTCAACTTGAAATCCTTGAGATTCTGCGTAACGCGTATACATTCGATATAAATCGCCGGCAAAAATAGAAGCTTCATTACCACCTGCCCCCGCGCGAATTTCTAAAAAAATATTGCTTTCATCATGCGGATCTTTCGGAAGTAATAATACTTGTAATTCTTGCTCTAACTTTTCACTTTCAATTTTATTTTCTGTCAATTCTTGGTTCGCTAAATCTTGCATGTCGACATCTTTTTCGTTTAGCAATTCTTTTGCGGAAATCATATTTTGCAAACAAGTTTGGTAACGTCTAAAAACAGAAACGACCGGCCCGAGATGTGCATATTCTTTCGATAATTCACGAAATCGGTTTTGTTGCGAAATCACTTCCGCATCGGCCAATAATGCACTGACTTCTTCATAACGTTCGTCGAGAGACTCTAATTTTTTTTGGATTGATGGTTTCATAATATTTCTGATTCTAATTCCGGGATCGCAAATAATTGTTTTGCAAATTGTAAAATTTCCAAACGTCCTTCAAAACCTGCTTGGCGTAATTGCACACTCGGTGCATGTAATAATTTGTTAGTGAGGGCATGTGCGAATAACGTCATGACGTCGATAGGTTCGTCTCCGCGCGCGAGTCGTTTTCTCGCTTTGCTTAATTCCGCTTTCGATAAATCTTCCAATTGTTTACGATACGCACGAATCGTTGTTGCAACCATATCTAAGGTTTGCAACCAATGCATAAATTCGAGACTTTTTTGTTGGATGATTTCTTCTGCTTTTTTAGCTGCATGCTCTCGTCCTTGTAAATTTTGTTGAATAATATTTTTTAAATCATCAATACAAAAAAGGGAAATGTGTTTCATGTCTGCAATAGCAGGATCAATATTGCGGGGAACCGAGAGATCCATCATCCATAGCGGCGCGTCACGTGCGGGAACCATCGATGGGGTGAGTATAGGCAAAGCACCGTGGGTTGCTGAAATAACAATATCCACTTGCGATAATTTTTTCGATAATTGATGCAGTGGAATCGCGTCCACGTTATATTTTTCTGATAACTGCAAAGCATTCGCAAAGGTTCGATTTGCAATTATCGTTTGGCGAGGCTTTTCGTTTTGTAAATGTTTGAGTAATAAATCAATCGTCGCCCCTGCCCCCAATAACAAAAAACTGGCTTCATGAAGCGGACGCGTACACATTTTTTTAAGCAAATGGATGGCGGCCGACGAAACCGATACGGGACAACCGCCAATGGCGGTATTAGTACGAATTTCTTTGGCGATAGCAAAAATTTGTTGAAATAAACGGTTAAAAGTAGGCCCAACCGCCCCTGCCGCTACGCTTTCAGAAAACGCATCTTTCATTTGGCCTAAAATTTGTGACTCGCCGAGTACCATGGAATCTAACCCACAAGCGACACGCATAATGTGCTGGATGGCCGCGGTATCTTCATGAAAATACATGATATTTTGTAATACTTCGCGGGGAATATCATGCTGACGACTAAACCAATCGGCAATCTTGACCATATCATCAGTGACGCAATATAGCTCAGACCGATTACAAGTTGATAAAATCATTGCATCGACCAGATTTTCTTCTGTCGTAAGATCTTGTAAATAAAGCGATAATTTTTCAGGTGAAAATACTACTTTTTCACGTAATTCGACTGGCGCAGTTTTGTGGTTAATCCCACAGACCAAAATGGGCATAGAATTATAAGCCTAACTTAAATTAGAGGTATTCTATGTGAAATTCATTGGAAAATCCAAATTGAATCACAAAATATGATGAACTTACTAAAAACAACGATATAATGCTCAACATTTGTACTTTTTTTAGGTATAATGCTGAAAATTACGCTATCATGAGAATGATTACATGAGATCCTCGAAACAAGCTAAATCCGCGAAATCCGCTCGAAAGGAGAAAAGGGATAATAACAAACAAAATAAAAATAATCTTAAACAAAATAAGAATAATCTTACTTTTTCTTTTGATAACTTTAATATGAATTTCTATCACGGTATGTCTTGTCTTGAAAACAATCAAATTGGAGAAGGACTTGCGTATTTTGTAAAAGTCTCTGATTTTACATCTTTTGAAAAATGCGAACCCGTATTAAAAGAAATTATTAAACATAACTTACTCACTTACATGCGATCCTACACGAATCGCATATATCAAAATGATGCGGAACTACAAAAAGTGAATGAAGAATTCAATTTTGTGTTTAGCTATTACGCAAAATTATTCACAGATAATAAGAGTCTCGCGCAAGCATTGCATATCAAATTCATCTTTAATTATGACGCTCATGGATACGACACCGCTTTAAAGATTGCGGATGGAATGATTGCCTTAGATCAAAAGCCTGAATATTACCATGCTCGTATTAGTATTCATAATGCAAATGGAGCATATGCATTAGCATTACAAGATGCGAAAACTGCTTTTGGGTTAGCTGGAAATGATCAGCAGGATACCTATCAAAAAATCATAAGAAATTTTGAAAAAAAGTCGCAACAATCGGAAAAAGACACGCCTCTTATACATCAAGCTGTCCAGCTATTAGCAGAAGAAAAGATTGAGGAGGGAGTTGATCTTATTCAAACTGCGTTACCGCTAACCAGGCGCGATAGAATATCAATCGAAGAAAAATTTGCTGATAGTATATATTATGATGCCATCGAAAATTTAAGTGATGATCTTACAAATCAGGTGAGAACCTTCGAATTAAAAAATTGTGTTGAGCTTGGGGATAGAATCATAATCAAAGCCACGCTTTTATTAACTTTATCAAATATTCCTCGCGATCATGGAAACGCATATTTTTATTTGGGGAAAGTACATTTTAAGAAAGGCGACTTAGCTCAAGCGCTCGATTTTTTCAAAAAAACGCAGATGATTCGCGACCCTAATGATGAATTAATTAAAGCTACCATTGACTCAGTTCAAGAAAAACTCGCAGAAATAAATACTTATGCCGCAGAAATAAATCTATTAAATGATAAAAAAATAGAACAGAACACCTCAAAGAAAAAACCAAAAAAGAAGAAAAAAAAGAAAAATACGAAAGATCAATCTCATGAAGCATCTCCTGATGACTCCATAAAAAATGAAATGCTTCAATTAAAAGAAAAATTTGAATGGGTCAGCACATCTCTCATTGTTGCGATTGATAAAAAAGATATCCAAACATTTGAAGAAAATACGGCGCCTCTTAATAAAATTTTCAATGATGCTACATTGATGAAATGTGAAAATGAATCTGAAAATAAAAAATTTCATGCTTTTTTTACCTCTCATTTTAACAAATTATTTTCAGAGATTTTTTCAAAAATACAAAAAATAGAAAAGCAAGATGAAGCCATTGCAAGCGCGCTATATCAACACTTACTGATACTCAATCCATTAAACACTAATATGCAATCGCAAGTGAATGCTTCGTTGCAAAAATTACAAAAAAAGAATCAACAATCCAAAGTAGAAAAAGAAAAGATAATTGAAGCGAATGAAAAAAGACTCGAGGAAAAAAATCAAAGTGAGACCTTATGCAACAATATTAAAAAGCTGCCGAAAATCTTGCAATTTGATAACGCGAGAGATGAGCTTCGCGCCGCACTCAGACCTGAAGATGATGATGAAATTGATCTCGAAAAAATTGAAACCACTTATCAAACCTATAAAAATATAGATCTTCAGACGCTTACAGCAGAACTTAAAAAAGCATTAGAAACCATTAAAAGTAAAGACTTGAGAACAACACTTTTGTCTGAACAAAAAGAATTGGATTATCGAATACAACAACAAAAAAATATTGAGACACTATATAACCAAATTAAAGATAATCAAGAAAGAGAACGTCAAGCTCTCATCAAACATGAGATTGATCAATTACAATCGTATTATTTATCTAATAATAACCACATAAAAAAAATCACTGCTCTAAAAACATTATCTTTGCATAACAATCCAGATAGTATCAAAGCCGAACTCTTAGTATTACAGAGTGAAATCAAAAACAATGCAGACAGTATTGCTAAAAAAATTAGTACAATCGGCGAAAGCCTTCAAAAAGACTCCAAAAGTACTAAAAATGAATTCGTAATACAACTTTCAGAATTTAAAAGTTATTTTGACGGAATATTAAAAGACCTCGAGCAAGACAAAAAAAATTATGTGCAAGATAAAAAAGAAGCCGAACAAAATATTCGAATCATTGAAGAAAAAGAATTACCTCTTAAAAAGCTTTTAACAAAAGCAAAATTACTAGGCGAAAGTAAAAATGAGCTGGACTCACTAAAAACGAAAATAGAAAATTTGCAAAAAACATCTGATGAAATTCAAACATTGCATCAATCTCTCAGTGTTTATCCTTATTTTAAAACACATCTAGCGATCCTCAACACTCACGCTTTATTAAAAAATACCTTGCAGCGTACTCAGCAATTGTTAAGTACCCATGATGCTTTTGATAAAACAGAAGCCGCCCTCACCCTCGATGAAAAATTTTCACTCATAAAAAAATATCAAGTGACATGGAAGGGAGGAGATGCACAATTTATCGGTGCGTTACTGTATTCCGATAGCAAAACTGCGGCAAAAGTAAAATTGAAAGATTCAGATCCACTTATCAAGGATGATTCTCCTTCCAGCATTGCAGAGAAATTAACGACAGAGGATGATTATAAAATAAATAATCCTCAACCCAAAAACCCTAAGAAAAAGTTTTTTAAAGCGAGCAAACATAATTATGTCCAAGTGACAAAAACGATTTCTGGCATTAAAGACAATAAACGTTACGAAAAAAAAATTGATTTAACCGTTGGCCATAAAGGAACTTATACCGAACAATTCGTAACTCCTGTTGCATCGGGACGACTCATCATCGTTCCATCCGATGTGGAAATGGATGCAAAAAATTACGATATTATTGAATATAAGGATCATCAATTTTGTATTGATAAAACCGATAAATTGCATGCTGATTTTAAATTTGCATTTACTCATAAAACTTGTTTAGTTACACGTTATAATAAAGAAATTCATAAAAACCATTCCTATGTTGTCGTAAAAAGTTATAAAAAAATGGTGGAATGGTTTGGTAAAGAAAATGTCTCGACCAATGCGGAAGATAAATTAGCAGGCAATGGGATAATGACGATTTGTTACGATAAATATTTAAATGAATTATATCCTAACTTTAGCAAGCAATATCCCAGCAATCCTATTTCTTGCTTTCAAGAAGTGAATTCGTTGGTTATCAATTATGGTTTTAAAGATCCGGATATCAAACCATTTTTAAATGCACTTATTCAAGTCCTTATGGAACTAGATTTAAAAGTAATTCCAAAAGTCGTTGAAATTAAAGATAAAGATCGAGAAAAATTTATCGCAGAAGTTATTTTAAATTTATCTATTTGCTATCCGCTTCCTAAAGACGTACAACATTTTGACTCAGAAAAATTTAATAACGTTGTGACAGACGCTATTTTAAATAATGTAAAACTTCGCAAGAATCCTTCAAAAACAAGAAGTACGTTAATTGGAGGTTTTGCTGAAACACTTGGTTTAACCACACCGGAATCCTTAACTACATCTACTTCGGAACAAGAACAACATAGCAAAAAGTTTACAAATTAAGCAAATTTGATTCATTTTCTAAAACCAAATATCCATTCATACGAGGCTCTCTGTATTTTCAAAAGAATATGCCATCAATAGAAATGCTTGTTTCCAAGAAGTTAATTCTTTGGTGATAAATTATGGATTTGATGATCCTGATATTCAACCCTACCTCAGAACCTTAATTCAAGTCATGATGGAAAAAGAAGTTAAAATTGCTGATCAAGTTTGTAAATACAAAGATAAGGAAAATTTTATTGAAGAAGTCATCACAAATTTAAATCAATTATTTCCAACACCTCCAACAACTGATTTTTTTGCGGCGAAAAATCTTATGAATCAATCACTAATGCCATTTTTAATTGTGTACATGCAAGAAAAGTTGCTCCACCTAAGTCTAAGTATCCCAAGCATTCTGTATTGTCATTGAGAAAAACGGCGGTTCCATTTGTACCGAGTGGAAGTGGGGAATTTAAACCGTTGTCGAAGCCGTGATGGACATTGCCTAATCCTCTCGTCGTCCCGCGGCTTGTCCGCGGGACGACGAATAACTCTAGAAACAATTTATAAAGTATGCAACCGCATCATCGCTTTTTGAAACTGCCCATCTAACAGTAAAGAGACTTCCGGATAAGCTTTCTCCAAAGCCAAATCTATTTTTTGACGATCACTTTTGCTCGGCGGTTGCAAAACATAATTGATGACTTCCTTGCGCATACCTGGATGACCAACGCCAATGCGTAAGCGGTAAATTTTTTTAGATCCAAACTGTTCAATAATGTCAGACAAACCATTATGCCCACCCGCACCCCCATCAAATTTCAGCCGAATATCACCGACAGGAAGATCGATATCGTCATGCGCAATGAGGATATTTTCTGTCGGAATTTTATAAAAATTAGCGACCGACTGGACTGAACGCCCACTACAATTCATATAAGTCGTCGGAATGAGTAAATGATACTCTTGTTGATTTTCGCGGATAAACGCATGGAATCCGTGGAATTTTTTTTCTGGTTTTAAGCTCACATTGGCAAGGCGGGCCAGTTCTTCAATAAACCAAGCCCCCGCATTGTGGCGGGTATTGTCATATTCGGGCCCTGGGTTTCCTAGCCCGACGAAAAGTTGAATTCCGGATGGCATGATATTTAATCCATGTAACATTCTCAACCGCCGCATCGCCACCAACCTCGTCGTCCCGCGGCTTGTCCGCGGGATCCAGAAATACATTGTCGCTGCACCTGGATCCCGCGGACAAGCCGCGGGACGACGGTTATGGGTAAATTATTCCTTATTCTCACCCTCAGCAGCAGCTGGCTTTTCTTCACCTTCGAGAGCTGCGCCTTCGGCAGGTGCTTCACCACCTTCTTCAGCAGCCACCACCGGCACTTCTTCTTCAATGACTCTTGGTACATGAAGCGAAATAACTGGCGCATCACGGCCTTCAGTGCCTTGTGCAAAGGCAGTTAATTCAACGCCTTTAGGCAAGGTTAATTGGCTCAAATGGATAACATCATCTAACTCCATTCCACTGGCATCAACTTTGATGAATTCTGGCAAATCTGCTGGTAAACAAGAGACTTCTACGTCACTTAATTGATGCGAGAATACACCACCTGCTTTCAAACCAGGAGCCACATCTTCCCCTTCAAAATGTAAGGGTACATGCATGTTCAATTTTTGATCTGCTCTGACTCGTAAAAAATCGATATGGGTAATGCGAGGTTTGGCGGGGTGTCTTTGCATGGCTTTTAAAATCACTTTTTCGCTCTTTTTGCCCACATTTAACGTTAAAATGTGAGAATAAAAAGCTTCATTGGCTAAAGCATGCATGGTTTTATTATGGTCGAGGGTTAAAGCAACTGCATCTTCCCCTGCACCATAAACAATAGCTGGAATTTGATCCGCTACACGCAGGCGGCGGCTCGCACCCCTCCCCGTATTTTCGCGAACAGTAGCATCCAGTTCAAATTTAATCGCTGACATAATTTTCTCCAAAAATATTTAAAAATCCTCTCACTGCGACCGTAAGAGGAAAGACCGGTTATTGTACATGAAAAGGTTGAAAAAGCTAGGCGTCGTCCCGCGATTTATTCGCGGGATCCAGTGACAACAACTAAAGTCCCTAATCCAAAAACATCCGGCTCAACGACCCCGCGCCACTGATACGGCGGATAGCCTCTGCAATCATATGACTTAAGGTAATAGAACGGATGCGAGAAGAGTTTTTGGCAGCTTCCGTCAGAGGAATGGTATCGGTCACGATAAGCTCATCTAATGCAGAAGACTCGATATTTTCAATCGCTTTGCCCGAAAGCACAGGGTGAGTCACATAAGCAACGACTTTTGACGCGCCATGTTCTTTTAACGCATCCACTGCCTTGGACAGAGTGCTTGCGGTATCCACAATGTCATCAACAATAATACAATCCCTATCTTTTACATCCCCGATGATATGCATGACTTGGGCTTCATTTGGCTGAGGTCGTCTTTTGTCAATAATGGCTAAATCAGCGCCCTGAATTCTTTTCGCAATCGCGCGTGCCCTGATCACGCCGCCGACATCAGGAGAAACGACCATAATATTGTTATAAGCTTTATGGTGAATATCTTCTAACATAATCGGAGTGCTATATAAGTTATCGACAGGCATGTAGAAAAAGCCTTGGATTTGATCCGCATGCAAATCTACTGTCACTAACCGACTAATCCCGACGGATGCCATCATATCGGCGACGATTTTTGCGGTAATTGGTACTCGGGCCGATCGAACACGTCTATCTTGACGCGCATAACCAAAATAAGGCACGACAGCAGTGATCCGAGCAGCTGATGCACGACGTAATGCATCTGCCATAATAATCAATTCCATGAGGTTATCGTTGGAAGGCGCCGACGTTGATTGCACCACAAAAATATCCCTACCGCGGACATTTTCCTGAATTTCAACCATGGTTTCGCCGTCACTAAAACGACCCACTAATGCTTTTCCGAGAGGAAGATTAAGATGTTCAACAACACGTTCTGCAAGTTCGTGATTAGCATTTCCGCTAAAAATCATTATTTCAGGCACAGTGTTTTCCTTAGGGTTTCTGAATTGAATGTTACTATAATAATATATCTTTGCTCAATGGCTGGGGTGCTAGGGATCGAACCTAGGAATGCCGGGATCAAAACCCGGTGCCTTACCGCTTGGCTACACCCCAATAGAGATGACCGTTATTTATTTTATGTCGTAACTATAGGGCGCTTATTTTGCTGACTCTTAGAGTCCATGTCAATAACTTTATGAGTATAAAAGTGAGGATTAAATATTCCAATTGCTCACGACGATTTTGACATTAAGCGTTGGATCGGCCAAGAAAATTTTGGTGGGAAGATCGATGTCTTTCACTGCGCGGTAATCCAGATAACGTACTGTCCAACCTGATTGCACTAACTGGGTTAAATGATTATAGGTATCATAACTTTTGTGTGAAGCAGATCCTGGAACCGGCAACCCGCGGATCCAATAATATAAATTAGAAACCGGAATTTGCAGACCTGTTTTTTGCGCGAGCAAGCCTTCAGGGGTACTGGCGCTTGTTGTTTTACCATCGGACGATTCCATGGTAACTTTGCCTGGTCTACCCGCTAATTTCACGGTATTTGAACCCATTGGCCCAAAAAGAGAGATGTTATAATTGCTGTGACTTTGTTGCCATTTCATATTGGCAGTATTGGAATCATTTTTTGCATTATTACGAATGGAGATTAAGGCATCCAGATTCCAATTTTGTATACTCGAAAGACTCGTCACGCGATTTTCAACCGGAATAACTTTATTCTCCGGGGCAGTGCTCGTCGCTTGCTGCTGTTGTTGGTTCACTGTCGCGCAAGAAGCAAGCAGTGAAATTAAGAAAAAACATGTGAGGGACTTGAGTATATCCATAAATAAAAGTATAAAGGCTGTTTCACGTAGATTGCAAATGAATTTATTAAGTGCTGTTTATAAAGAGTATATGTTATGGGCATAAAATGCGGAATTGTGGGGCTACCGAACGTTGGAAAATCAACCTTATTTAATTGTTTAACGAAAGCAGGTGTCGATGCGGCCAACTATCCTTTTTGCACGATAGAACCAAATGTTGGCGTCGTCCCGGTACCTGATCCACGTTTGCAAAAATTGGCTGAAATTGTTAAACCCGAACGTATTCTCCCCACGACGATGGAATTTGTTGATATCGCAGGATTGGTGAAGGGCGCATCCGAAGGCGAAGGATTAGGAAACAAATTTCTTGCCAATATACGTGAAACCGATGCGATTGCACATGTTGTCCGCTGCTTCGTGAATGACGATGTGGTCCATGTTGCAGGCAAAATTGCACCATTAAGCGATATCGAAACCATTAACACAGAACTTGCACTCGCCGATCTCGATACCATTTCTCGCGCTTTGTTACGCTTACAAAAACAAGTGAAAAGCGGAGATAAAGCAGCCGCGGTGGAAGCCCAATTATTTGAAAAGGTCAAAGAACACCTGAATAAAGGATTACCCGCTCGGTCGGTCACCTTAACCAAGGAAGAGAAATTTTCACTCAAATCTTTACAGTTACTCACGTTAAAACCGACTTTATATATCGCGAATGTGGCAGAAGATGGTTTCGAACAAAATCCTTTTTTAGATGAAGTCAAAAAACTCGCCGAGTCAGAAAACGCAGTCGTCGTCGCAATTTGCGCATCGATCGAAGCAGAAATTGCGGATTTAGATGACGCAGAAAAAGTGGAATTTTTGAAAGATTTAAACTTATCAGAACCCGGCCTCGATCGCGTCATTCATGCGGGATATAAACTGTTAGGGTTAGAAACATTTTTCACGGCGGGTGAAAAAGAAGTTCGCGCATGGACCATTCCCACGCACGCCAAAGCCCCTGAAGCCGCCGGCGTCATTCATACTGATTTCGAAAAAGGATTTATCCGTGCCGAAGTCATAGGATATGAAGACTACATTAAATACCGCGGCGAACAAGGCGCAAAAGATGCGGGCAAATGGCGCCTCGAAGGCAAAGACTACCCCGTCAAAGATGGGGATGTGATGCATTTTCGGTTTAATGTGTAAAAAAACAGTATTGCGGGATGATTATGAATGAATCCCGCTATGTGCAATCATAAAATAATTTAATACCCCTATTCAGAATCTCTGCAATTCCATAGCTCGCCAATTCCCCGCTCCACAACCACGAGTTTTAATATTGCTTTTGTATATACAAAGTATATAATTTTCAGCATATGAACCTAATGACACTGAGGTAAGAATATATGAAAAATTCGCCTAAAAAAGTAAATTCAGAAAAGGCTTGGGATAAACGCGAACTAGGTGCATCAGAAAAGCATGTGCGCAAAGCTTCTCCTGAAAGAGAAAAAGCACTTGATGAACGACTTGGTTTACAAACAATCTCTATTCGGTTACAGAAAAGTTTAATTATTAATCTTAAAAAATTAGCCGAAGAAGATGGCATAGGTTATCAACCTTACATAAGACAGGTGTTAATGCGTTATGTACGCAAATTAGATTCCGAGCGAAGAGCGAAAGCAAAACATGAAAAACACATATTGGGTGCGAGGTAAAGACCCTCACCCCAACCCCTTGTATGTTAGAACCCTCTCCCCTCGCTTCACTCCGGGAGAGGGGAACTAATTTTTTTTTCAATTCCATTCCTCATCAATCGATGAAATAAATGACAAAAAAGCCCATAAGGCGCATTCTGATTAAAAATCACTCAAATAATGGTGTCTGTGAATATATTTATTAATGATAAAATATAGTTTGATGCATAGTTAATTAAAAATAACTTTCAGGGGGATTTATGAAAAAGATATATTTATTAACAACTGCCATTATTTTTTGTCTTATCACTATTTCTGCGAATGCAACTCCAAGAGGTTTTACTGTAAAAAACCTTGTTGGAAATGTTGATTGCAAAGCAACGGTTGATACATGGTGCTACCAATATCATAATCGCGCTCCAGGCGTTCCAGAAACGACGACGGGCGTATATTATTCTAAAGGTAATAACACGACGTGTTATTACATTTGCAATTATTAATACTAAAAACCCTCACCCCAACCCCTCTCCCGCAAGCGGTAGAGGGGAAAGTAAGCTGAACTTTCAACAAACCCTCACCCTAGCCACTCGTTTTACTCCAGGAGAGGGGAACTAATTTTTTTTTCAATTCTCCGCTCCCACTTGGTACGGGGATGGCTAGAAAGTGGGGTGGATTAATCCACCCTTGTCTCAGGTGTTCCCTCAGCTATTTGCCCCCGGCGGGATTTTGTGTTGCTGATAGGGGGGATTGCGTATATGAGCATTAGGTATTAAATTGACCACTGTTGGTGGCAATAACTGTACATGTGATCACGAAATTATCCTCTTCATCATAAGAAAGCCCCAGATTTGAAGTTGGTGGATTAATAAGCCCATGGCTCTCCTCATTCTTGCACCAAGTTACCTGACTGATAGTTAAAGTTTTTCCATTGAAATATTGAGTATCAGTTGGGGTTGACTGGTATTGACCTCCTGCGGC
>JABDEN010000003.1 GCA_013287025.1 Gammaproteobacteria bacterium
CTTGTTACAAAAATTAATGAATCTTTTGATGATGTGACGAGTCTTGACGAAGATCGTATATTAAGACGTTTACTTGAAATTATTTTAGCAACCACGCGCACGAATTATTTTCAAAAAACTGTGGAAGGTGTTTATAAATCACATATTTCTTTTAAATTTGATCCGTCACAAATTTCTGATTTGCCACTACCTAAACCCATGTTCGAAATTTTCGTTTATTCTCCACGCGTAGAAGGCGTACATTTACGTCGTGGTAAAGTCGCCCGCGGAGGAATCCGATGGTCAGATCGTCGCGAAGATTTTCGAACAGAAATTTTAGGTTTAATGAAAGCACAAAACGTAAAAAATTCTGTGATTGTCCCAGTCGGCGCTAAAGGTGGGTTTTTCCCAAAAACGCTGCCTGAAGGCGATCGCGATGCCATCATGACAGAAGTTATTTATTGTTATTCTTCTTTTATTAGTGGATTGTTAGATTTAACCGATAATATTGTTAATCAGAAAATAGTTCCGCCACCTGATGTCGTTCGATATGACGACGATGATCCTTATCTTGTCGTTGCAGCAGATAAAGGAACTGCTACATTTTCTGATTTAGCAAATGCGATTGCAAAAACCTATCATTTTTGGCTGGATGACGCATTTGCATCTGGCGGATCCGCGGGGTATGACCATAAAAAAATGGGTATTACTGCACGTGGCGCCTGGGAATCCGTGAGACGTCATTTCAGAGAATTAGAAATTAATCCTGAAACCGATGACTTTACCGTCGTAGGCATTGGTGACATGAGCGGAGACGTATTTGGCAATGGTATGCTGATGTCCTCGCATATTAAGCTTGTCGCTGCATTTGATCATCGTCATATTTTTATTGATCCGAATCCTGATCCTGAAAAAAGTTTTGAAGAACGCAAACGTTTATTTCAATTACCACGATCATCGTGGATGGATTACGATCAAAAACTTATTTCTGAAGGCGGTGGTATTTATAATCGCAGCGCAAAATCCATTAAAATTTCTCCTGAATTGAAGCAAATTATTAATGTTGAAAATGATTCCCTCCAACCCAATGAATTAATTCGTGCGTTGATGAAATCGCCCGTCGATTTAATATTTAACGGCGGTATCGGTACATTCGTAAAAGCATCTAATGAGTCACATTCTGATGTGGGCGATAGAACCAATGACGGTATTCGAGTTAATGGTAATGAATTAAGAGCAAAAGTCGTAGGGGAAGGTGGAAATCTTGGATTAACGCAATCTGCAAGAATAGAATATTCTTTAAATGGCGGCATTATCTATACGGATTTTATTGATAATTCTGCGGGTGTCGACTGTTCAGATCATGAAGTCAATATCAAAATTTTATTGAATAAAGTCATTAAAGACCAATTGATGACACTCGAAGAACGTAATCAATTATTGGAAGCTATGACCAATGAAGTTTCGCGTTTAGTGTTACTTGATAATTATGAACAAACGCAAATGTTAAGTTTAGAAGCATCCGTCGCAATACGCACAACCGATTTATTTCGTCGTTATATGGATGAGATGGAAAAACGCGGCCGTCTTGATCGAATTCTTGAATTTTTACCGGATGATCAAGCTATTCAAGAACGTAAAGCACATGAATCGGGTTTAACACGTCCTGAAATTGCGGTGATGATTGCTTATTGTAAACTATTTTTAAAGCAAGATATTTTAGATTCAGAAGTTCCTGAAGATCCTTATTTTATTCGATATTTAAAACTTGCTTTTCCAACTGAATTACACGAAAAATATTTACCTCAAATGAAAGAGCATAGCTTGCGTCGCGAAATTATTGCAACGCAACTTGCGAAAAGTATCACGGATCATATGGGTGTGAACTTTGTAGAGCGATTGCAACGCGAAACCGGTGCATCCACTGCTTTCATCATTCGTGCGTATGTCATTGCCGAAGAGATATTTCACATGACTGAACTTTGGCATCAAATTGAAGCGCTGGATTACCACATTAAAGTTGAAGTACAGCAAAAAATGATGCTGCAAATTTATTTTCTGATTCGCCGAGCCACGCGTTGGTTTTTACGAAATCGTAAAGAAAATATACCGATTGTGGAAACCATTGCTAATTTTGAAAAACCCATTAACGATCTCACTCAATCATTACCACGACTGTTAACTCAAAATGAAAAAGAATATTTGGATAGTGAAATTCAATCACTCGTAGAAGAAGGGGTGCCATTTGAGCTTGCGAGCAAGACATCTATTTGTGAAATTTTATTTACCTCTTTAGATATGGTAGAAGCTGCCATCAAAAATAATTTATCTTTAGAAAATATCGCACAAACCTATTACTTTTTAGATGGCACTCTGGAATTAAATTGGCTGCGTACTCAAATGAATTCATATGCAATTGAAAATCAGTGGGATGAATTAGCGCGTTCACGATTCCGTGATGATTTAGAACGTGCGCAAAGTAAATTAAGCGTTAATGTTTTAAAATTAAAATCCAAAAAAATTATTGAGAAACCGTTAACGGAGCGCATTGATGCATGGCTTTTACAAAATAAACATTTGATTGATCGTTGGCAAAATTTGTTAGCGGAAATCAAAGCAAGTAATACCGTGGATTTTGTCACATTTTCTGTTGTATTACGTGAACTATCTGATTTTGCAAAGACTTAAGTGTTAAAAAGGGAATCACCATGAACCATGAACGCGTTGCTTCCAATTTTCCATATGAATCCCATTATATCGCGGTGGACGATACGCAATTACACTATATTGAAGAGGGAAAAGGTGATCCTATTTTATTTATTCATGGGATCCCAACTTCTTCTTATGTATGGCGTAATGTGATTCCTCATTTAAAAGATTTGGGACGTTGTATCGCCCCAGATTTAATTGGATTTGGAAAATCAGGCAAACCTGATATTGATTATACGCTAAAAGATCATTGCCACTTTATCAAAGCTTTTATTGAAAAGTTAAATCTTAAAAATATTATTCTTATCGTTCATGGTTTTGGTTCTATCGTCGGACTCGATTTTGCAATGCAACATCCTGAACTTTTTAAAGGTATTGTTTTTTATGAATCTTACATTCGTCCAGAAAATAAAGAGGATTCTGCATTGCCTTATCAAGAACAAAAATATCAACTGCAAACGGAAGAGAATGTCTATCGAACATTTATGAATGGCGCAGAATTTATTGATCGCATTTTACCGCTCGGCATGATTCGACCACTTTCTGATGAAGAATTAAAATTTTATCGTGAACCATTTTTAAATAATAATACGCAAAAGCCTTTATTACAGTATTTAAATGAATTACCACAAGACGATAACAAAACTAATCAAGTGATAGCCGCATATTCTGAAAAATTACAGCACTCCTCGTTACCAAAATTAATGTTATATTCAGTTCCTGGTTTTATTACGACGATCGCAACTGTCATGTGGGCAAAAGAAAATTTGTGGAACTTACAAATTAATGAAGTAGGGGAGGCGCTGCATTACGGTCAAGAAAGCAACCCCGCACTTATTGGCGAAAGTATTAGCGTTTGGATACAAGGTCTTGAGGAATAAATATGAAAAAGAAAATTAATGTTGCGATCGTCGGTGCCACGGGAATGGTGGGTACGACTTTATTATCCATTTTAGAAGAAAGAAATTTTCCGATCGATCGATTATATTTATTAGCAAGTAAACGTTCAGAAGGTGAATATCGCGAATATTGTGGCAAACCGATACGTATCAATGATGTTGCCAATTTTGATTTTCGACAAACACAAATTGCATTCTTTTGTGCGAGCAATGAAATTGCCGCTGAATTTGCCCCCATTGCTGCCGAAGCTGGAAATATTGTCATTGATAAAAGTTCTCATTTTCGAAATGTAGATGGAATACCTTTGGTGATTCCAGAAGTGAATAAATCGATTATTCAATCGATGAAAAAAGGAATTATTGCCAGTCCAAATTGTAGTACCATTCCTATTGTCATGGCATTAAAACCCCTACACGATGCCGTTGGTATTACACGTTTTAATGTCGCAACTTATCAATCGGTTTCAGGTACTGGAAAAGACGCTTTAAATGAATTAGCCGATCAAACGGCACATTTATTGAATGCGCAAACAATTCATCCTAAAGTATATCCGCAACAAATTGCTTTTAACCTTTTACCGCATATCGATGAATTTCTTCCTAACGGTTATACGAAAGAAGAAATGAAAATTGTTTGGGAAACCCATAAAATTCTCAATGATAAATCCATTGCGATTAACCCAACCGCGGTCCGCGTTCCTGTTTTTTTTGGTCATTCTGCAGCTGTACATATCGAAACTAAACAAAAAATTAGTGCAGTGGATGCCACCGCATTATTATCAAAGGCACCTGGCATTAGAGTAAATGAAGGCGAATTTCCTTACGCGACACCTGTTAAAGATGCAGCAGGAAAAGATGAAGTTTTCGTTGGGAGGATACGCGAAGACATTTCATGTGAAAATGGTTTAGATCTTTGGATTGTTTCTGATAATGTTCGAAAGGGCGCTGCATTAAATGCAGTACAAATTGCAGAAGCGTGGATGGAATAGGAGATTTCCTATGTTCCTTCAAATTTTTAAAAAATGGTTATATCCAAAGACAGAACCTTCACACATTAAAAATAATGTTACCGTTATTACCAGTCGTGATATTAAAGCCATCGCAGGTGACAGCGTGATGGCAACGCAATTAGATTTAGCACGCGCTTATATTGAATTAGGCAAAAGAAATCTAGCGAAACAAATTTTAAATCATGTCATTCAACACGGCACATCGAGCGAAAAGGATACCGCGCTACAACTCATGGCTTATTTATGAGGATTGCTTTAGGAATTGAATACAATGGCCATGGTCTTTATGGTTGGCAATCTCAAGCACATTTGCCTACCGTTCAAAGTCATCTTGAAAACGCATTGTCGATTATTGCTGATCACCCCATTAAGCTTACTTGTGCGGGAAGAACCGATGCAAATGTTCATGCGACAAATCAAGTTGTGCATTTTGATACGGATGCAAAAAGAATTGAACGCGCCTGGATACAAGGCACTAATACACATCTACCAGAAAATATTTCGGTGTTATGGGCAAAAGAAGTCAATCACGAATTTCACGCAAGATATTCAGCGACTAGCCGACGTTACCGCTATATTATTTATAATATTTTAAGCCGTCCTGCATTACTTGCTCATCGCGTGACTTGGCAATACGATGATTTAAATATTGCAACCATGCAAACCGCTGCAAATTATTTATTAGGCGAAAAAGACTTTAGTTCTTTTCGTTCTGCAGAATGCGAATCCCGAACACCGATGAGAAATGTAAGTGAAATTACTATCTTTCGTCAACATCCCTTTATCATTGTCGAAATTGAAGCTAACGCATTTTTACATCATATGGTTCGAAATATTATGGGAGTATTGATCCGTATTGGACGTGGTTTTGAAGAACCAGAATGGATGCAAGAAGTATTAGATGCGCGCGATCGTCGAGAAGCCGCCGACACTGCACCTGCAAGTGGATTGTATTTAATAAAAGTAGGGTATCCGGAGCGTTTTGCACTGCCACAACAGCCTGCCCGTCATCAACTATGTCATGCTAGCATGCTTTAATGCCACCTTTAAGCATGCTGGCATGACAGTGAGTCATTCAAACCGAAACCGTAGCTTCAACTTGGTAGGGGAGCAATACTGTCACCGCGGTTCCTTTATTGACTCCTTCCGAAAAAATTTCAATTTTTCCACGCATTTCTTGTGCGGCAATGCTACTAGAATGTAATCCGAATCCATGCCCGTTGTTTTTTGTCGTAAATCCAGATTTGAATAATTTTTTCAAATCTTCTCCTGAAATCCCAATGCCGTTATCTTCGACTTCAATGGTAAACATCCCATTCAAAGGTGCCGTAATTTTAAGTGTTAATATTTTATTTTCATTTGTTGAATCGACTAATGCGTGCTTTGCATTAATAATAAGATTAATCATAATCTGTAATAATTTAATTTTGTTAACGACAATAGGTTTAAGTTCCGCATAATCACGTTTAATCGTAATGTGGTGGAAACTAAAATCATCACCACTAATTTTTAAGGCGTCTTCTAGTATCGATTTTACATCAATCGATTTTTCAAATTCTGGAATTGAAGTGAGGGATTGGTGTGTCATAATAATATCATTAATCACTTGCACGTTTTTGCGAAAGCCATTAATTTCGTTTAAAATCATTTCGAAATCAGTTTTTAGCGTTTCGATAAGTTCTGAAATGTATTGCGGTAAAATAGAACCTTTTGGATCTTTTGTTAAAAATGCAACGATATTATTTTTATTTTTTTCGAGCAGTTTCTGACATTCCTCTAAACTATTTAATTCTGATTCTTGAATTTTACCGGCCATAATGGATGCAGAGACATTCAAGCTATTTAAAATATTAGAAACATTATGAATCATTCCCATGGCAACTTCTGCCATACCAGTTAAATGCGCGGTTTTTAATAATTCTTTTTGTGATTTTTCTAATGCATCCGTTCTTTCAATGACTTTAAGTTCTAAAGTTTCGTTCAGATTATGTAAAACTTTTGTCTTTGCTTGTAATTCATCTAATAACTCGCGATTAGACTTTTCTAAGCGATAAAGTTTAATAGCATTATCAAGAATATGTTTAACTTCATTTTCATTCCAAGGCTTAGTGATATAAGAAAATATTTTTCCTGCATTGATCGCACTGATGATACATTCCACATCAGTGTAGGCTGTCATAATAATGCGGATAGGGTAAGGATATTTTTCTAATACTTTTAATAAAAATTCGATGCCTGTCATATTTGGCATTCTTTGATCAGTTACTATCACTTCGATTGGTTCTGATTCAAGAATTTTTAAGCCTAAATCAGCACTTAAGGCTGTAAAAATTTTATAATGATGACGAAAAGTTGCAGCAAACATCATTAAATTGGTTTGTTCATCATCAACATACAAAATACAAGGTTTTTCTTTATCCTGTTTCATATTATTGCTTCCATCCGACTATTAACCTTTAGATTTTTTACAATTTCTGCAATTTTATTAGCATTTTGTTGAATTTCATCAATGATTTGTTTAGTTTCCTTAAAATCATTGGTAATGTCTGCATTTTTTTCAAATTTCTCAATATTCATCATATCATTATTTTCTTTGATTTCTGAATATTTTTTAAGAATGGCCAATGATTCTTTTATGTAATTATTAAGAAGCAGAACCTTTGATAGAATAACCTCCGTAGGTTGGCCAATTTCTACAACAACATCATGCATTAGCATACCGATTGCAGATAATTTTTTTGTTTTTTCAATTTGATTTTCCATTTTCGTACGCTCAGTAATATCATCAATACGAATGGCCAAAATATTTTGTCCATGACGAATTAAAGGATAAATTGCAACATTTAAGTATTCAATTTTAGTTGTACTCATTCTTGAAATTTTATGAATAATTTCTACTTTTTTATCAAATAAGGCAGCGCGAAATTGATTCTCGTATTCTTGCAAATACGGAAAGATTTTAAATAATGGTTTTTGTAATGCTTGATTAAATTTAGTTTTACCTATTATTTTTTCAGCAAAAGAATTCATCGTTGTAATATGCAAAAGATCATCGACTAAAATAATAAGAGAAGGCATCGCATTAATGATATCCATTAACATAATTTTCATATCTTCAATGGACATTAGCATTTTATTAATTTCCGTCGAAATAAATGTCAATTCATCATTGCCATCTAAACGAATACGATTAGTAAAATCTTCTGTTTTGGTAACATGTAGAATCTCATTATTAATGATGCTTAGACGTTCGATGACTAATATTTTTATTAAGTAGAACAATACAATACTAAATAATAATCCACCGATAAAAAATGCATAGTTAAAATATTTAATTGCTTCATTTCCCAATGCATTAAGCTCTCGCGGCATAACAACTTGTGTCATTCCAATATTTTCACCGTTAATATCTTTGAGTAACTCAAATAGCCACAATGTTTGAGAATCAATGGGAATTATTTTTTTATCTTGCTGAATCAGATTCATATAATCATTTTTTAACTCCGCATCTTCATTAATGTTATTTATTGTATATAAATTTGCGTTCAATTTTATGGTATTTAACATATCAGTCCATACCGATTTTGTAAGATATCTTGCGAAAATTAAGGTACCATGCGACTCGCCCTCGCCACTAGATTTACGTACACTATGTGTAGTTAAAATAAGTAAACCTTTACTCGTCGGCAGTAATCCTTTGGCATCACTATTTTTCCCCGCAGGAGTTACAATATATCGTAATTTTCCTCCTTCGTTAAATAATGCCGTTAATTCTTCGGGAATTGGACCAAAAGTAGTATGGTTATTAATAATGGCGGATGAATAGTTGGGATTAAGTGTACCTTCTTTTGTATATAACATCACAAAATCAATATAATTAGGTGCATTTACTTCGAATTGTTCAGGCAGAAAGGATTCAAGAAATTTTGCATTTTTTTCCATTTTTGTATCATCATTATATTCGATTGCATAATCATACATTTCGTCCCAAAGCGCAGATCCCAATAAAAGTGAATTGGTAACATTAATGATCGAAGTCAATGCATTACCAATTTTATTTAGATTAATTTCTGCTTGCTCATCTTCAAGATATTGATAGCTATTTTTGAAAATAAAAATGGAGCCTAAATAAATAACCACCATCATGAAACACCATGAAAAAATGATAGCGAGCATGACTTTTGTCCATAATTTCATGTATGTTTCTCTGAATCTAAACTATCTTTGTCATCCCCGTGAAGACGGGGATCCATACGAATGGATTCCCACTTTCGTGGGAATGACACGTTATTTCGCGACAACTGGCTAAATATTTCAAATTTGCTTTTAATTCTGCCATCCATTTAATTATTATAAACTAATTTAAAGGTTATGATATGATAATAAAATAAGCATTTTATTAGGTACTTAGAATGAAATTAAGAACGAAAGTCATTCTTGCCATTATTTTTTGTTGGTCCATTATTCTCGGCAGTACTTACTTTGGTGCGATTAAGATTTTAGAAAAAAGTTATTCTGCGCTTGAAGATAAACGAATTCAAAATAATTTAAGTTTAGTGAATGAAGCGATCGAAAATCTCAAAGCAAAAAATGATGCAGTGATTGCTACATGGTTTAACTGGGATACACTCTATGAATATATGGCAACTCCTTCGTATGAATTGAGTAATGATCAAAATAAAAATTTTTTTAATGACCTCATTACGCCAGGTGCACTTAATAATTCTAACGTAGATCTTTATCTCGTCTTCGATACCAATGGCAATCTTATTTATGGAAAAGCATTAAATGAAAATAAAACGGTCGTCAATGAACCTTCGCCCGAAACGCTTCAGTTATTTACATCAAAAGGTGAATTTTGGAATATTATTATTCCATCACACGACAGTTCGGGTTTAATTTTAACTTCAAAAGGTATATTGGTATTATCCGCCCATCGAATATTACCTACGATCGGGGAAGGAGTATCGCGTGGAACCGGAATTATAGGCACTTATTTAACGGATGCCATTTGGAATAAAGTTAGCGCGGATTCAAAACTTGATTTGAAACTTTTTCCTTTATCTAATAAAAATCAATTGCATGATTTTAACCTCATTTTAGAAGAAGCATTACAACATCAATTTTATAAATTAAATAATGATGAAGATAATTTAAAAATATATACATTGCTAAAAGATATTAATGAAAAACCTATTGCAATTATTCAAGTCATCGCAAAGCACAATTTACTTCTCTTAGGATTGCAAACTATTCGATATTTTAATTTTGCATTTGTGTTATTTGGATTGTTTTTTGCATTCATTTTATTTTATCAATTCAGTTACCTTGTCATTAATCGATTAGATCGAATTAAAAATACTATTACTCAAATAATTAAAACTAAAAATTTTACATTAAAAATCCCAGAAAAAGGTAAGGATGAAATTTCATTATTAACCAAAGAAACAAACAATCTTCTGTCCACCGTTAAAGAAATTGAGTCTCATTTAAATGATATTATTAATTTTATGCCTTCCAGCATTCTTATTGTGAATAATGAATTTGTTGTCACAAATTTAAATGAATTAGCCTTGAAAGAATTGCATCTGCTTCGCGCAAAAGCGATCAATAAAAATTTATTTGATTTATATCCTTTCTTGATTGATTATAAAGAATCATTCGAAAAAAGTCTTAAGCTTAAAACACTGGAAAAAGTAAATAATATTGTTGATGTTCATAATAAAAAGCATTATCACGCGATCATTTATCCACTGAAACAAAGTAATGATGCAAGTTTAAGTGTTCGCTTAGACGATATCACTGAAAATATGCAGATTGAAACTTCCTTGATTGAACATGAACGTTTATCTGCCATCGGGGTTTTAACTGCCGGGTTTGCTCATGAAATCAATAATCCCGTTAATTTTATCACTTCATCAATTAATCCTTTAAAAAAAGATTTACAAATTTTGGAAGTTATCTGGAAAAAATATCAGGAATTAAAAAATAACGATAGCGATTCCATTTTACAAAACAAGATCGAAATAATCGAAAAATTTAAAAAAGAAGTCGATTATGATTATGTGATTGAAGAAATAATGCAACTCGTCGATGGTACGGTGGAAGGTATTCGACGGACAAATGAAATTACAAAAGACCTTAAATCTTATGCGAATGAAAATAAAAGCAGTTTTAAAAAAATGGATATTGAAAAAAATATTGATACGACTATTTCATTGTTAAAACCAAATTTCAAAAATAAAATTGTTATCACAACACAATATGGAAAAATACCTCAAATAGAAGGTATCAGTAGTAAGCTTAATCAAGTTTTTATGAATGTCATCGCTAATGCCATCGACGCTATTATTCCAAAGTTTGGAGAAATTATTATTAAAACAAAGAAAGAAGGTGATTATGTCAAAATTTTTATTAAAGATAATGGGGTGGGAATTAGCGATAGCAACATTACTAAAATTTTCGATCCCTTTTTTACGACGAAAAGCGTAGGAAAAGGCACAGGCCTTGGACTATCAATTACATTATCTATTGTTCAAGATCATAGTGGTAATATTGAAGTCATCAGTAAAGAAGGAAAGGGTGCTGAATTTATTATTACACTACCCATCACACATGCCAAACAGACGGTTTCAAAAACCACGGAAAATTTAAGTGTATGATATATTAGACCATTCAAAGCGAATGTTTTAATTTTTAGCACTATTCAAACACGAAAAATACAAATATAATAATGAAGATTTTTTCATAAGAAAGAGCAACAAGCATGAGTTGGTTTAAAAAATTATTACCCTCTCGCATCCGTACCGAAGCGATCAGCAAAAAAGGCGTTCCAGAAGGACTCTGGTCTAAATGCGATAAATGTGGCGCGGTTTTATATCGATCCGAGCTTGAGCGTAATTTAGAAGTATGCCCTAAATGTCAATATCACATGCGAATTTCTGCGCGTAAACGCTTAGAATATTTCTTAGATCCAGAAGCGCAGATTGAATTAGGCGCTGATATTTTACCGATAGACTATTTAAAGTTTAAAGATTTAAAAAAATATAAAGACCGCATAGCAGCGGCTCAAAAAGCCACCGGCGAAAAAGAAGCCTTAATTGTCATGCGGGGCCAGGTGCTAGGTCTACCGCTTGTTACCGCGGCTTTTGAATATGGCTTCATCGGCGGTTCTATGGGTACCGCAGTTGGTGAAAGGTTTATTCGAGGCGTTAATACGTCACTAGAATTCAATATCCCATTTGTATGTTTTTCAGCCAGTGGTGGCGCAAGAATGCAAGAAGCATTGTTGTCTTTAATGCAAATGGCCAAAGTTAGCGCGGCCCTTGCTCGACTTTCTGAAAATGGAATACCTTATATTTCCGTTTTAACAGATCCTACCATGGGCGGAGTCTCCGCGAGCCTTGCGATGCTCGGAGACGTTATTGTCGCAGAACCCAAAGCGCTTATCGGTTTTGCGGGCCCCCGTGTGATAGAACAAACCGTACGGGAAAAGTTACCAGAAGGGTTCCAAAGCAGCGAATTTTTGCTTCAACATGGTGCCATTGACATGATTGTCGCTAGAGGGGACATGCGCCGCATTCTCGCGAGAATACTGGCGAAACTGACACGTCAAAGAGCGATTGATCAAATAGCGTAACATTTAACATTTTTTTAACTTTTGAGGTACATTTATGGATAAAAAAAGGACACAAAGGATACTAGGTATTCTCGTCATTATTGCCCTGGTAATCATTCTTTTCCCATTACTTTCTGGAAAAAGTGAACAACCGACCGGCGATACCACCGCATTAAAAAATCCGCAATTTCCTGAACCACCGCCACCACCTTCGGCGATTGCTGCGGAAGATAACACTCAGGATAACGCACAAGATAGTACCCAAGACGTCACGCCTTCTGTACCTACAGATACCACAGCATCTGCAAATCCAGGCACAAACCCTGATGAAGAAAATACAGTAGCGCCGCAAGATCTCTCCCAAGCGACGCCTAACTCTCCTCTTCCAGAAGCACAAACGTCAGAAGATGTCGCGCCTGCCATTTCCATGGATATGAAAAATCGTCCTAATACCGAAATCAGCGCGTTACAACCTAGCACGAGTGCCAATGCTCCTGCAGCGGCTCCTCCCGTTAAAATAATGGATGCACCCGAAAAAGTCATCGAAAATGCGACTCCTCCTAAAGCGAAAGCCGTTGTTTCTCAAAAAAAACGTATTTCTGATCCCACTAAATCAGTGCATAAAACTGAAAAAGATTTAGCACAATTAACTGCAAAAGCTTGGGTTGTGCAAATGGGTAGCTTTAAAGATAAATCCAATGCAAAACATCTCGCTGATACTTTGCGTTCAGCAGGTTACAAAGCGTTTACCCATGATGTCAAATCCCGAAATGGTACGATGCGTACACGCGTTTACATTGGACCGGAATATAAACAAACCGCTGCCATGAATTTATCAACAAAAATCGAGCAAGAAATGATGTTGCATGGGATCATTGTGGCTTATCAGCCGTTGACGATGTAAAGACTGTGTCATCCTGAGCGTAGCGAAGGATCAGTTTACGACCCGCATTTAGGTGGTGAATTAAACCGATCCTTCACTTCGTTCAGGATGACCCCTGAATTATGCAGGAGCCAGCTTGACGCTCACCCAAGAAAGCTTTACCGTTTCCACTCCCGGCCGTGGTTTAATCGATATCACGTCCGTACTCAATGAAATCATTGCTAAAAAAAATATAACAGAAGGCCTCTGTAATATCTTTTTACATCACACGAGCGCTTCTCTTACGTTATGCGAAAATTTCGATCCAACAGTACAAAAAGATCTCGAATCTTTTATGCAAAAATTGATACCGGATGGTGATCCTTTATTTCAACATGTTGAAGAAGGCCCTGATGACATGCCGTCCCATGTACGAAGTGTACTAACTCAGAATTCAATTAGTATCCCAATTCAAGGGAAAAAATTAGCGCTAGGAAGATGGCAGGGGATTTATCTCTGGGAACATCGTTTTAAATCCTATGAACGACGTATGACCATTTCAATTATTGGTTAAAAATAAGCCGTCATTGCGACATCTATTTAATAGCATCAACAAGAGCTGAAAAATATAGCGGCGTTTCATATCGCGGGTACCAAGCGAGTGATAGGGTGTTTTCGTAAACTTTACCTTCGTTCAAAATAATTAATTGTTTTTCTTGAATATAAGGCTGACTAAATTCCTCCGTTAATACGCCATATCCATAACCTGCGATCAACATCATAGCGAGTGCATCGGTTCTATTGGCAAAATGACGCTCATGTTTTGCAAAATCAAACAAATCAAAATATCTTAAATAATGAAAAGTCATTTGATCAAAAAAATCGTAATCTATGATCCGTTCTTTTTGCAGAATATCTTGCAACGTTCGGTCTTTCCATTGTTCGCAACAAACCAAAACATATTTTTCAGGTTTTAAAATTTTCTGATCCATTTCTGCTGTCACATCTTCTTTTCGCACTACTGCTAATTGACTATCACCAGAAATGAGCGAGCGCACACGCGAATCCAAATCGTTAATATCAAATTGCATTAATAAATTAGGAAAAGAGTGAAGAACAGAAAAACATTGTGAAATAATACGTGAGCGCATGATACTACTTGGACCTGTAATACAGATACGAACTTCTGAATCATGTCCCGCACCTCTAATTTTTGCGAGCGCTTCACCTTCAAGTTCATGCACTGCCTGACAATAACGCAATAATGCTTCGCCTTCTTGCGTCAATAACATACCGCGTCGTCCGCGAATAAATAAAGTAGTTTGTAATTTTGCTTCTAAAGTCCGAATACGTTGTGTGACTGCAGTTTGTGTAATATGAATTGCTTTCGCCGCCGCATGGACGGTTTTAAGTTTCGCAACCGCAACAAAAGCTTGTAAAGACGGACTTAACAAACTCATAGGGGTATTTCCAAAAATTCATTTTTTCCATCAGAGTTTAAGATCAATGCATTTCCTTTATCGTGCCAAGCACCCAAAACCGTTCTGACATATTGTTTTCCATGAGATTCGAAATGATGAATGCGTGGTCGGTGCGTATGACCGTGAATAAGAGAAAAAACATTGTGTTTTTGCATCACTCGCAAAACTTCTGATTCCGTAACATCCATAATATATTCAGGCAAGGTACTGACATGCGCAAGACTTGCTTCACGATATCTTTTCGCCATTTCTTGCCGGACTTTTAATGGTTTTAACAAAAACAATTTTTGCATAAACCAATTACGTGCTTTTTTTCGAAACTTTATATATTTCACATCCTGCGTACAAAGGGTATCTCCATGCATCATTAAAGTGGGCGTGCCATAAACATCGGTGACAAATTCATCTGGCAGTAGTTGGCAACCGGTAGCTTTTAAAAAACGTTTGCCTATCAAAAAATCGCGATTGCCATGCATGAAATAAATGGGGAATCCTTTATTTGTCTCCGTTTTTAGCGCCCTAATAATACTTTGGTGAAAGGCAGAATCATCATCATCGCCAATCCAGGACTCGAAAAAATCCCCTAAAATATAAAGGGCTTCGGCATGCTTTGCATCCGTTTGCAGAAATTTTAGAAATAACTCATTGATTTCTGGTCGGTTTTCTTGCAAATGAAGGTCGGAAATAACAATTATGGACATATTATGGTCACCAAAATCGCACAAAATCTTAATTTTATTCTATACTTAAATAATGGAAATAGAAAATCGAGGAGGAGGCTATGGCCTTGTTACATCAATCCAACTCCGTTCAATTATGGCATGATCTTATCACAGATGCAGAAAAAATCTGCGATATTTCCTTAAAAGAAGAGGTTGAATCATACCTGGTTTTTTTATTAATACGTTATGTTGCGTCTCCTGATATTGCCAAAAGGATTATCGCCACAGAATTTTTGCAAGGCGTTCAATTAACACGCAATATGCGTGAAATAGCACTTCAGGGCGTTGGGGATAAATGTTTACTAATGTCAGGTTTATTCCCAACCATTGCGAAAAAAAGATTGGTTAAAATCAGCTATTTTGTCAAATTAGGGCAATCTTCCTATGCCACTATTTCTAAAACACAAAATGATATCTATAGCTTACTTGCTCATCAATTCGTCCCTTTGATGGACATTTTACAGTCAGTCAAAAACCACGATTTATTACCGCTCGATGCCTACGAACTCTGGAATGAGACAGGAAGCCAACGCGCCTTCACACTTTTGAAAAAATATAGCGTTCATAAATCCCCCAAACAATGAAGTGGGTATTGTTTATATTTCACTAGCCTTTGATGGCCCTTTTTTACTAAAATATACCCATCGCGCTTCAAGATGTGAGATTTTAACGCCGATGTTAAAAATTGCATCTTGAAGCGTGATGGGTATAGACTATATTTTTCAATTCTGGAGCATAACAATAAATGCGCGTCGTTTTACTCGGCTGCCCGGGTGTTGGTAAGGGCACACAAGCAAAATTAATCAGCAAACATTATGATATTCCACAAATTTCAACTGGCGATATTTTGCGAACTGCAGTTGCAGCTAAAACCGAACTGGGTCTCAAAGTAAAAAAAACCATGGATGAAGGTCATCTCGTATCAGATGACATTATGATTGAATTAGTAAAGGAACGCATAGCGGCACCTGATTGCAAAAAAGGTTTTTTATTAGATGGATTTCCGAGAACCATTCCGCAAGCCGAAAGCCTTCAAAAAAATCACATCGATATCGATTATGTGATAGAAATTAAAGTATCAGATGAAGAAATTATTAAACGTTTAACGGGTCGTTTAGTGCATCCCGCTTCCAATCGTATTTATCATATTCTTTATAACCCTCCAAAAATTGCAGGGAAAGATGACATCACTGGCGAAGATCTCATTCAACGCCCTGATGACGAAGAAAATACCGTACGTCGACGTTTAACTGTTTTTCATGAATTAACGCGCCCTTTAATTGAATATTATAAAAATTCTCACAAAACACACTTTATTTCCATTGATGGGATAGGAGAGGTGGATGAAGTCAAAAATCGAATTTTTGCAGCACTAGAAACACCGCGGGAGAAGACATCTTTATTTTAAAGGAGTAAAAACCATGGAACGAAAGCTACTGTTATCTCTGTTCTTCGGAGTATTTTGTATTTTAATCTCCATAGTGACACATGCAGCGGAAGTATCGATGCAATCACCCATTGGTTACTGGAAAACCGTTGATGAAGTCACTGGTAAACCAAAAAGCATCGTGCAAATATGGAGAACAAATGACAACAAATTGATGGGAAAAGTCATTAAAGTTTTTGCTAAAGATTCAAAAAAATCTTCGATTTGCACAAAATGCACTGGGGAAAATTTAAATCAGCCAATTGTAGGCATGGTAATTATTTCTGGATTACAAGCCAAAGAAAAGCAATGGATCAATGGAGAAATTCTTGATCCTGAAAACGGAAAAAAATATAGCTGCAATCTCCGCACTTTAGAAAACGGCAAACGATTACATGTTCGTGGATATGTTGGATTACCATTATTGGGTCGATCACAAACATGGGAACGCGTGGATTTGATGTCGGGTTAGAAACTTTGTCATGCCAGCATGCTTTCCGCTTCCATCCAGTTGGCATCTAGCGGAGCTCCTTAGATGCCCAACATGCTGGCATGACAGCCCAAACTATTCCCCTAAAGTGCTAACTATAATTTTTCCTAAAACTTTGTGAATAACCGCTGTTGGATGCATATCATCCCAAAAAAGATAATCATCTGGATTTGAACAAGGTTCTAAATTGTCATTTTGCGAATAAGCATTTTTAAATGTAGGATTTGCAAGAATCATTTCGCTCAAATTATTCAGTTCGATATTTTTACCTAAAATCGTTCCGATATGATTTTCGCTTAACGCTTTCATCACTTCTGATTTATCTCGTCCTAACATATCACCCATCCAACAAGACCCTGTTAAATTAGTAATGTGCGTACCATATTCTTGATTATAAACATCTGGGTTTTTTAAAATATCTAAGAAAATATTATAAACATCGACATAGATAAATTCTGCATTTGGATATTGCACTCGTAAGTTTTTAACAGCAGCATCAAGTTTTTGATTATGCAGTCGACTAAGTCTCCCTAAACGTTCTTCCATATTATTATTGTGCGCAAACGGAATTTGTGACAAATCAGGTAAATTGAGAATAAAAAAGCGTTTACCGCCACTGTTTAAAACGGTCGTCACCGCCCACATCATTTTTTGGACGACTTGATCCGTTAATAAATCGATATCTTCCATGCGCTCATATAAATAATCATTCGCGCCAATCCAAAGACCATACACGGTTTGACTTTTATCTTTATTTTTGGAATGTAATAAATAACTTTCAATTTCTTCACTCAAAAGAACGGGGGCAATAAAACTATCGGTTCTTAGATGATGTAAAATAGCAGTAGCACCACCGTAAGCATAATTGGAATAGGAAGCAAAAGATTTTTGATAATAATAATTTCCGATATATTCTGCCCACGTTGGTCCATTTGAAAATCTTCCAAGATAATAAGGTGGAGACTTAGGGAGAATTTTTAAATAGCGATATAAGTTACCATCATCACTTAAACTATCCCCAAAAAAAACCACTTCTTTTATTGGGCTTGCAAAAATATTGGTACAAAAGAAAATAAGAAATAAAAAGAGAAAAAACTTTTTCATAAAAAAAAAGACTCCATGTCAAAAAGAAGTCTTAATATACAGAAAATAGCAATGAAAGTCGCGATTTTTAATTTCGAAATATTCTATTCGGCTCCTAGAAATTGATTCGAACTCGCTGTTTGACTACAGCATTGTGACGCATAAAAAATTCCTTTTATTTTCAACTTACTTTCAATTTTATTTCATTAAAAAAAACCATCTAATAATAAACTGATCAATATTTATACCTACTGAATCTCCTAAAACATAGTAAAATAATGAGAAGAGCACTATAAAAATATTTGATGACAAAGGAGATAGTCATGGCAGAAACCATTAATGATAAACGTTTAATTGATATGGTAAGAATTCACGATATTTTTGGTGAAGATAAACCCGCCATTCAGGAATTTTTTACCAGTTTTGTGGATGCAACCAAAGTACTATTAGTCGATATTAAAACGGCGATTAGAAATAAAGACGAAACTTTAGCAAAAGTTTCATTTCATCGTTTAAAAGGTTCTTCAGGGAATAGTGGGGTTATGCCAATCCATCAACTTTGCATCCGTGCAGAAGATCGCGTACTTGCTAAGGATTGGGACGAAGTTGAAAACTTATTTAAAGAAATTGAAAATACTTTTAAAAAGTTACAGGAACGATTAGCGGATCAAAGCATTATATAAAGAAATATTATTTAAAGTGATAGAAATCAAGGATTGATGTTTCATAAAAATATGCTAGCATTACTCAGAGTATAAACCAATACAAAAAGAAATGGATAAAAAATATTAGAAAAATACGACAAAGATTATCAATATTTACATGAAAATGATTTGTTTTTATGTGTGGCTAAAGATCCTTCTGAAAGTACAAATGTGTCATTCCGGATTCTTCCTTAGGACCAAGCCATCAAAACTGTCATCCTGAGCGCAAGCGAAGGATCAACCTAATTTAAATAAACGTTTATTTTAGTTAGTCATGCATTGGATAATGATCCTTCGCTTGCGCTCAGGATGACAAATTTTTTATTAAAGTAAAAACAAATAAAATTAATTGACTGATAATAATAAACAACAACCCCCATTTCCCCGGTCTATGGTAATGATAAACTATGATTAATAATAAAATGGGAATGATAAAATCGAATAAAGATGTTGAATGCCTTAGTATGACAATATAACTAACAATAAAAAACAGCGTCAATAGAACCAACCATCGATCATTCCATGAAAAAAATGCATTGGGTTTGAAAGTTAAATCTTTTACTTCCAAAAATAAACCACACTGAAAAGCGCTACTTCCAGAATGAGAAAAATGAATTAAGCGTGAATGACATTTAAAATAAAATTTTAACAAATATTTTAATTGTTTATTTTCATGTTTTGACATATTACTTGCCATGATTATTGTGTTTTTTTTACATATATTATATAAATAACGCATCGATTTTCGCAAAGAAAAGGTGTTTTTATAAATATAAAATAAAATCGCGAGAGGAATCGTGATGGTCCGTAAATCAGGGTGTTCGAAATAAATGATATCAAATTTTTTATTTGTATTTTCTAAAAAACCCTGCAAAGTCGAAATTATCCACTCAAAATGAAACAATGAATTATTTTTAAGAGCCTTATTTATTTTATACTGACAAGGTTCAATCAATGTAAAATTAATTTTTTTAACATCGGTAAATTTTTGCAGAATAATCGATTGAAATGCAAAAAAACTCGGGAAACTTCCTGCACAAACGACAAGAATATCGAGACATGTAACATCACCATCTATTTCCGCATAAGAAAATAATTTTCCTAACAAACGTTCTGCCGCCGATAACATATCAATCTGCGGCTTCTGAAAGAGGATTTTTAAGTTTTTTATTTTTCGCAGATTTATATCGTGCTTTTAACTCAATATTATTATATCGATCAGTGATTGCACTGGAACTATGTCCCGCATCATCTCGCACATGCGCAATAGGACGACCACGTTTATTAATATCATCTGAAATACCGGTATGTCGCAACCAATGTACCGTTGCAACAGAAAGCGCATCAGCATCCGAATGATTTTGTTTTTCTCTCAATTTTTCGATCGTTTTATCAAAACATACTTGCATCATTCGTCTAATATGCCTTACATCCGTCATCGCACCTTTACCTTTTTCTTTTGGAATTAAAGGTGTTTTATCTTGGGAGGAGGGCAGGGAAGTTAAATCCATGCTCAATCGAAAACGTGTTAACGCCGCCAACATATCATCGCTGACAGCAATATTTCGCATTTTATTCCCTTTCCCTACGGTTTTAAACCACCAAGAATTATTAGCATCCTTAAAAAAATGTTTCATCATTGGTACCCAATGAACATTTGCGACTAATTCAGAAATTCGTAAATACAAAAGATAAAGTGTTGAAATAATAAATAACGTGCGCTCGTGTTTTGCTGGATTTTCCATTGCCATTTCTTTCACAGTCTCTAAACAACTTTGCCATTGCGTTTCTGATAAACGCATGACAGGCACTTCATGCTGGCTTTTTTGCAAATATTTGCTTTTTTGACGTATTAAAGCGATTGGGTTATGCTGCGCTTTTTCTTCCAACACTAAATAATTATAAAAACTGCTTAATATAGTAAATATTTCGCGAAGTGATTTTTGGGAAAGTTGATAGGCATTGATATTGGGCTTTTCACCTTTTTTGAAAGCATGTTTGCTAACAGTTGCAACATACGGTCGCCATTTAGGATTGGGAACACGAACCCCACCTTTGTTGATAAAACGCAGCACGCGCTCCGTACCAATCCAATGCTGTGGCGGATTGATACAAAAATCAATATAGTTTTCCATGTCTTGTCGACGAAGCTCTAAAATAGATTTTTCTTTCACATACCACGCCCATTGAAAAAGCCTTTCAATTTCACGACGATAAGATTCAAAAGTCGCTTTGTTTGCACGGTATTGTAGTAAAAAATCGGTGGCAGCAGAGAGATCATAAAGACCGAAAGCGGGGGATTGAATGGTTTTGATCGTATTTTCCCATTCTTCTAAACTATCGAACAAAGGCTTCGGAAGATTTGATGCCATAGGAATCCCTAAAATAAGCTTAATTTTACTAAAAATTAATATTTTTGTCAGTAAATATTAATGGGAAGAGAATTGCTAAAAACCCTCACCCCAACCCCTCTCCCATAAATGGGCGAGGGGATTTAATGATGAATAATTCCCCTCTACCGGAGCGTCAGCGAGGGGAGAGGGGTTGGGGTGAGGGTCTTTAGTAAAATATCTTGCGTTTCCATCATTTCGATATAGAATTCAAAAAAATAAAACAAGGAAATATTACTATGACCCAAGTTCGGACTCTTGCAAATGGACATTTATTATGGGATTCAGAATTTATTTTTATATTGCGTCAATTAAGAAATTTAGCGACTAATGACCCACCAACCTTAAAAGCCATCATCAAAAAATGTATTTATCCCGAATATAATTTTTCAACTTTAGAAATATTAATGCTGAAACAAGCAAAATTAATATTTGAATCTGAACATACGGTTGAAAAGGGTATTTACACATTTGATAAAGTCAACAATGTTATTTTAAGTGAATTGAAAAAACTGCACATTGATAAAATACCAGAATTAAGAGAAGTTTTGAAAAGCTATTCCGGCCCCGCGGGATTAGATACTTTAATCGAAAGATTACATCTAAACTTAAAAGGTTTTTCCTGGACCCGAGATCCATCTGGAGATCTTGTCACTATTATTGCCGACGAAATAAATAAATTAGAAACTAAAAAAGCGATGCGGCTCATTCGAAAATCAGACTTTCCACCCGTCTCAAATTTAATGATCGCAAAAATGAATGACTATTTAACTGAACATAAATATCACTTATTATTGTTAACCATTATAATAAGTGCAGGTATTTACGATCATTATCATGAAAACTATCTCGGCAAATTAAAAAATGCGATAAAAACACAGCTATTTTCATTTTGGCAAACCGATGCGAAAGAGAATAAAGATAATTTTAATGATTACGGACTGTCGTTTGTGGGGCCGTTTTAAATTGGAACTCGAATTTGAGCGTGAGGGAGGTCGCCGCGTTTTTTTGCGGCGGGTGGGGGGAAATCTTCGGATGAAATAATTCAATATAAACATATGCCAGAGTATATTGGCATATGTTATCGTTTAACCACATCTCACGTTATAATCACCGCGAATCAATGGGGCGCAGGGGAATAAGCCTTAACGCCCTCCGTGGTTGCGTTTCCAACTTCTTCTTTTACTTGTTCTATTTGTCCAGACATCGTTTTTTGTTGTTCCAGTTTCTTCTTACGCGTATCAAATTCAAAAAATCCATCCCTACTAGTTCTTATATTCATTTGATTAAGTTTATCAAAGTAATTTTTTGCATTTTGGCAAGGCTCCAAATTTTTTAAATAATAATCCGTTGGCCTTTTATATTTCATAAAACTTCCAACGCCAAGACCAGCAGTTATACCCAAACCACATAGCCCTGATAAAAATGCAAGAATTGACGTAGCTTTAACGGCAGTTATCGTTAAAACAATTGCCATTAACGGTGGCAAAACAAGAGAAGCAACAGCTATAGCGCTAAAGAAAACAACTGTTGCGGCTAACCCTAAAAATAAATTCCAATTTCGTTTTTTACGAGATTCATTCATATAATCCGGGGGATACATACCAACATATTTTTCAAATGCATCTTTTGTTAAGTGATCAACTCGTTGATGCGGATTCTGTGCTTTAATTATCAATTTATGAAGAGCATCGACTGCTCGGACTGCTGGTAAAGCATCACCTGGACGAAATCTAAGTAGCTCTGTATCGCGCACCCTATTGGAAGTCGAGAATATAGAAGCATGTATCATAGCTCGCATTTCTTCAACAAATGATAATGATGGATCGCGATATAATTCACTTTCAGCTTCATCAACGCCTGCGCCCTTAGATTCAACAATACTTTGTTCAATAAAAAGTGTGCTATGATGAGGATATCTTTTCTTTAATTGTTTTTTTAATTTTGCTTCATTCTTCACATCACTCGTCTCATTATTATTGCTCGTATCGCTGTTATGACTAGATCGAGATTGAGATTGCTCAAGATTATTAGCAGAAGGGACTGTCTCCTTTATTTTACTCAAATCTTTTAGCATAGGAAGCATAATAATTTTAGTTATTCTTCGCGTACGCTCCTGAGCTCCAAAATCTCTTATTGCGCGCCGATCTTCCGATTTTGGAAGTTCTTGAAGACTATGACTAACCCATTTTGAATGTGTTTCCTTCCAGTCTGATGTTTTACTAATATTTTCTTCGAGTTTATTACTTTCATCCATTAAAAATTTGAGTGCTGTATCGAATAACATTGGATTAGTCAGGCGGCTCATTGCCATTAAAGCTTTACCTAAACGCAATGCTTCTTCATCATCGAATTCGATATTAATTCCATCACGAATAATACGATGCAAAATGCCTGGTGTAACACATGAAGCAAAAAGTTTTTGGATTAGCGTCTTATAATAATTTTCATTTGTCCCTAGCTTACCTTCTTTTGTTTGGTAATAGTTAATCGCGTGTTCCAGTATCGATATTTCTGCAAGTACTTGTTCCGTACCATAATCAATATTTCCGTCACCGATAATATTAATAAAAGGTAAAAATATTTCTTCAGAAACAGGTTTTTGTTCTACTATTTTCTTTTCATTTTTTTTCTTAAACTCACTTTCATCTGTAGCTGTAGATTTCAGCGTTAATTGAAATGCTGTTGGAGTTGCTTTTTTTGTTTTTGAATCAGTATGTGCTTGAATGCTTATAACATCTTTCATTACTGATTTATAATCATCTAACTTGTTTAATTGGGGATAAACAACGTACAATAATGCACTAGATGCTTTAAGTAAAAATGCTTGATCACTCTTATTGTTAGCATCTAACATTCCTATTAGCCTACGTAATTCCTTTTCATGTTCTTGATTTTTGGAAATACAGAGCGTTACTATAAGACGAACAATTTCTCTATGCGTATCGTTTAATCCACCTAAGTAAACAGAAAATTCTGATAGATAATCTTGAAAGGCTGCAATAACATTCTTTAATCCTTTTTCTTCTTTTAATTCTTTTTCTTCTTTTAATTCTGTTTCACCTACTTTAGAAAGTTCAAAAGTAAGGTCATCTGACGATAAATTGACTATTTTACTTTCAAAAATAACCTTAGTTCGTTCTAAGTCAGCAGGAACTCGACGCCTTATTTCATCCGAATTATAAACTTTCTCTTTAATGAGACTCATATTATCTCTCACTAACTTAAGTTCACTAACGCTCATGCTTATCTTGATAGGTTCGCGTGTATTCATAGGACTCAGACTCTCTCGTTTTGCTAATTTTACTAATAAGCAAATTGTATACTAAAATATTCTTAATGTGTATTGTTTATTCACAAATTTTATCGAACTTGACTAAATTTTGTACTTTTTTGAGTATTTATACGCCATAAATGAACAAAAATGAATCATTTCAAGACGTAACATCAAAAATGACTGAAAAATTGGGGGTAAAAAGGTTCATTTGGAACGAAAATCGAGGTTTTCATGGCAAATTTTCGGTTAAAAAAGAATTTATTGATTTTTCGCGATAAAAAATAGTCATAACCTATTGAATGTTAATAAAATTAACTATTAGAGCGTCATGAAAATAGGGCAGAGGTGGCCTAGTTAGTGGATCATGTCATGCCAGCATGCTTTTAGCTGGCATCTACCAGAGAGGCCCCGCTGGATGCCAGCTAAAAGCATGCTGGCATGACAAGCAGGGTCGAACTTCTTCAAAAAAAAGGTCTAGATTTACCAAATATAGAACAAAAAAAACACTTTCTGTTTATATTTCTCTCTTTTATGATATAATCTGCAGCATTTTTAAGAATGTTGAGCAAATTATGTCGAATCCTCGCCATACATTATCAGATAGCAAAGATTCATCCCCACCAGGGATTGTATCAAATTTCTTTCGTTTTGAAGGCGAAACTGAAATCCTTTCTGATGATGCAGTTGCGAACGCAGCCTACTTAGAAGGTAAGGAACTTTTTAAAAAAGAAGAGTACCTAAAAGCATTTAATCAATTCAGTGAAGCAAGAAAGAAAATAGCGACGAATTTAGAAAATGTAAAATCTCAACAATTGTATTTAAAAATAGCTTTTTATATCGGACAATGTTACATAAGGAAAAAACAGCCTGATAAAGCAGTAATTTTTTTAGATAATATTTTAAAAAAGTTTTCAGAAGAAAAAGAATTATGGTCATACGTAGAAAAGTTAGAGCTATTGTCCTTTGTTGGAAAACAATCAAAACTCGTCACAGAAATACCGGAAATTAAAAAATCCCCGCATGGAATATTAGCCACACTTAAACGCGCCCTGGAATTATTGGTGGAAAACAAGATCACTGAAGCTTGTGAACTCCTTATCCCTCTCATGCCTTTGTCGCAGTCAACCATTAATGAATATATCGAAATCGGACCTATTGATACTGCAGAAGACTATTTATTCGTTGTTAATCTTTATCAATGGATTGATGATAAAATTAAGAACTACGAAAAATCTGAAAAAAACGATGCAATGCTTGATAACTATTGCAAAATTCTAATCAACATTAGCCCATTTTCATTATCGTTTCGAGAAGGCGCTTACTATCTGCAAGGTACATTTTTTGCAAAGCAAGATCAGTATGAAAAAGCTGTCCAATCCTTTAGCAAAGCAATTAAAATCAATCCAGAGGAAACAAATTTTTATCTTTGCAGAGCGAAGACATATAAATATATAAAAAAATATGCGGAGGCAAAGGCTGATCTCCAATATGTATTAAAAAAAATTTCTAATGACCCTGATCACCCTCATAACGAAGTAGCTCTAAAAGAACTTTCAACCGTTGAAGGTCTAATAAAATTGCAAAGCAATTCCAGAAGTATGTCAGATATAAAAATGGATAAAACACTAAAGGAAAAATTAATTCAACGTAATAAAGATTTTTTTAAGTTAAATGAATCTAAATTTAATGAAATGGTTTACTATACTCAGGGCATTTTATTGTTACGCGATTCTAAATTTAAAGAAGCATTAACCTATTTTTCTCCAATACTTCCTTTATCCAAAGAAGTAGAAAAAAAATATCAAGAAACTGTTTTAGTTCATGATAATTCAACGCATTTGACAGCTTGCGAAAATTTATGTAGCCATATTAAAAAACAAGCCGATCAATTCGAGAATCAGAATCCCCTAGCCCCTAGCGTTGTGCGATTGACAGACGAATTTCTTTTGCAAGCTAAAATTTTATTTCAGATAGCTTGGACAGATACAGACAAAGCATTCGCTTTATATTTTCAAGCAATGTTTTATCATAGTCACCAAAATCACGCTGAGGCTATTAATTTCTTTGATCAAAGTAGTGCTTTAATACCTAACCGACCTAGATTATATTATCTTAAAGCATTATCATATTTGGCACTTAACAACCACCAACTCGTTAAAGAAAATTTAGAAAAAGTCCTACAACTAAATCCAAAATATAGTTTAGCGCGAGAAATGCTTGTTAACATCAATAAAGTATTAAAAAAAGAAAAATCAAACCCACCTGTTGTTAAAAAAGAAGTTCCAGAAATAAAAAAACCTTCAAAAAATCCTAAAAATAAAAAAGCGGTGAAAGCCGAATTGCCGAAACCCCAAGTTGTTGCCAAAAAAGATGATGAAATGAAACTCTCAAAGGAAAAAATTCATGAACTCAGCCTTATGGATAGCAAACATTTACCCTCATCAACGGCTACATTCAATTACTTTGCTTTTGAAGGCGCAACCGAACTTCTCTCTGATGATGACGAAGCGAATAAAGCCTACTTAGAAGGTAAGGAATTTTTTAAAAAAGAAGAATACCTAAATGCATTTAATAAATTCAATAAAGCAAGAAAGAAAATAGCGACGAATTTAGAAGATGTAAAATCTCAACAATTGTATTTAAAAATAAATTTTTATCTCGCACAATGTTACATAAAAAAAAACCAGGCTAATCAAGCGCTACTTCTTTTAGATAATATTTTAAAAAAGTTTTCACAATGTAAAAAAGAATTATTTCCATATTTAGAGGTGTTAGAATTTTTATCCTTTATTGGAGGACAATCAAAAACCGACGCAAAAACGCCAGAAATTAAATCCTCCCCGCAAGATATATTATTACTCACCATTAAACGCGCCCTGGACTTATTGGGGGAAAACAAGATCACTAAAGCTTGCGAACTCCTTACTCCTCTCATGCCTCTGTCGCAGTGGACTGTTAATGAATATATCGAAATCGGACCTATCGATACCACAGAAGAATATACATTCATTGTTAATCTTTATAATTGGATTGATGATAAAATTAAGCACTACGAAAAATCTGAAAAAAACGATAAAATGCTTGCTAACTATTGTGAAATTATGACAAACATAAGTCAATTTTCATTGCCATATCACCCAGACTCTTACTTTCTGCAAGGTAAATTTTTTTCGAAACAAGATCAGTTTGAAAAAGCTATTCAATCTTTTAACAAAGCAATTGAAATCAACGAAAATGGAATGGATTTTTATCTTTGGAGATCTAGGGCATATAAAGATATAAAAAAATATGAGGCTGCAAGGGCTGATCTCCAACATATATTAAAAAAATTTCCTAATAACAAAATAGTCAAAAATGAACTTTCAACCATAGAATGTCTAATAAAATTTAAAAACCTCACACCTAGCACACCAGATAAAAAAATGGATAAAGTACTTCCATATAATCAAGATTTTTATAAGACTCAATATACTCAAGGTATTTTATTGCTAAAAGACTCTAAATTTGAAGAAGCATTAACCGTATTCTCTCCAATACTTCCTTTATCTAAAGAGGTAGAGAAAAAATATCAAGAAACTGAATTAACTAATGACAATTCAACACATTTGACAGCTTGTAAAAATTTATGTAGCTATATTAAAGAACAAACCCATCAATGGGAGGCTAGACAAAAAATTAAAAGCAGAAACTCGACGCAATTAACGAACGACTATCTTTTGCTAGCTAAAATTTTATTTCAGATAGCTTTGAGTGACGAGGTCAAATCAATCGCCTCAACTTCTCAAGCACTGTTTTATTATAGCAGGCTAAATTATACCGAGGCTATTAATTTCTTAAATCAAAGTATTGCTTTAGCACCTAATCTACCCAATTTATATTATTATAGAGGATTGTCGTATTTAACACTTGAAAACCTCCAGCCCGCTAAAGAAAATTTTGAAAAAGCCATACAAATAGATCAAAAAAATAATTATGCGCGACAAATGCTTGATATCACCAATAAAAAATTAAAAAAATCAAAATCAAATCCGCCAGTTGTTAAAAATGAAAAAAAAGAAGTTCCAGAAATAAAAAAACCTCAAAAAAAATCTAAAAAGAAAAAAAATAAAATGATGGCGAAAGAAGAATTACCGAAATCGCAAGTTGTTGCAAAAGTTGATGATGAAATTGAAAAAAATAAAATAGAGGAGGAAAAGCAAAAAATTACTGAACAAACATTAATGGTAAAAAAAATTCAAGAATCAGTGGATGTCATTGCATCAAACATCCGATCACAAACAACTGAAATTGAAAAAATCACAAAAAATGCTGAAAGAAAAGTTGCAAAGATTTCTGAAGCTGGCAAGATCGAAGAGATAAAAAAGTATATTACCACGTTAATCCAATCGAAAATCGAGAAAATTTTAGCGTTTATTGAGGATTTAAATAAGATTATATTACTAGACAGCTTTGTCACACCTTCATTAAAAGAAACACATGATGAAATTGTTAAAGCAATAAATACATTAAAAGAAAAAAACACCTCGACACAATTAGAAATGATGCAAAATGCTTGTATAGATAAAATTGATAAACGTGTTATAAAAAAAGAACAGAATAAAGAAGAGCAGGCTAGATTAGCAGAAGAAGCAAAAATTGAAAAAGAAAATATTTTAAAAAAAGAATTAGAAGAAAAAGCAAAGTGGGAAATTGATAAAAAATTAGAAGATGAAAGCAATAAGTATATCGATAGCATCACAGAAGAGCATCAAAAAATCAAAAAAATTGAAGAAGATATCAAACAAGCTTTTGAAACATTTAAAAAATTAACGAATGACGTTTCATTAGTTAACATTCATACTCCTGATAACATACAACATTTAGATAATATTAAAAATGATTTTGAAAAGCATACAAACACTTTACCAAAATTATTAGACAAACTTTCAGAGAGTATAACCCAATCTTCGACACTCCTTTCTTCTCCTGTTGTTTCTAAAAAAACAATAAATACCATTAAAACCTTAACCGCTGATCAAGAAGTAATGGCGAGCTGGTGCAAAAACCTTAGTGATGAAGCAAACAAACATAACGAAAACTTTACACAGAACTATCAAAATAAATTGTCGGAAATTCAAAAAAATAATAACAAAATAAAAATCCTGCAAGAAAAATTTAATAAAATAAGCCTTAACCTTCAACAAATTAATCCCGAAGAAAATAAAACGCTTGCTGAGTTAAATGACGACACCAAAAAAATATCAGATATCCATGCCGAATTAATACAGGTTCAAGAAGAATCAAAAAATTATCCTATCGATGATAATTTCAAAGAAGATATTAAAACACAAATAAATATAGCCGCAGATAAACTTACACTTTCACAAAATATTGTTCCTAACATATACGAAGCTGCTCATTCCCAAGGAAAAATGGAATATTTATTTGATTTTTGTGATAAATATAATACAGGTTGGAAAGGAGGGGATTCACAACTCGCCGGCGCATTGTTGTATTCAGATATTCACACCGCATCAAAAGTTAAAATTAAAGATTCAGATGGATTCATTGAAAGCGAAACATTAATTCCATTCGCGAATCGACTTGCTATGACCGATTGCTTATCATCCGAACCTTGTTTATACCCATCAGATGAAAAGCTTGATAAAACACCTGGTAAAATCTATATCACTAAAAATTCTCGTTTTGAACCACTTCAATATTTGGTTTACAATAAAAATACCGAATTTCCTATCACTGGCGATATCAAATACCTTGATATTAAGGGTGATTTAGAGCAAATTGAGTCTTATCAACCACATTTCAATAAAATTTTGCAAGAAATTCAATTAGAAGCTTCCAAAAATTCACAGGTTCTTTATCCTGCTGAACCATTCTACGATTTCAAAAATCAATTACAATTTATAAAATTGAGTCATTTTGTTAATGGAAAGGAATTCGACCTTACCATTCATGATAAAAATTATAAGGGTAATCAATTCATTACAGGGTTTGCGAGCGGAAGGGTAGTTTACAGCAAAACACCGCTTGATGAAAAATTATTTGATGTACTTAAAATTAGTGATAATCGATATGTAGGTATAGATAAAAAAGATCAGTATTATGAGGATTTTAAATATGCTTTTACACATCGATCTTATTTAGTCGCACCTTACCAATTTGGTGTGCACAGTAAACATTCTGTGGTTGTTGTGAAAAATTTCAAAAAAATGAACCAATTATTCTCTGATCTCAAAATCGATGATAAACCCAGAGTAGCGGGCGATGGAGTCACAAAACTAGTGGGATATAAAGACTTTTTAGAAAACCTACCCACACAATTCAAAACTGAAATGAAAAATCAGTTAAATGAAAATGCTTGTTATCAAGAAATTAATGCTTTAATCAAAGCATTTGATGGCAAATTTAATGATTTAGATATTCAACCTTTTTTAACTGCATTTTTTGATGCTGTTATTTTCAAACAATCCGGCATTAAAAATGCGGATTTGACAAAAAAAATCATTGCATCATTGAGTAACTCTTATCAAAAAGATCCTACTAAATATGATTTAAAATCCAAGGAAATGCGATTCTTTTTTGAGAAAGAGATTAGACGACTGACTGCTCTTCACTTAAAAGATGCTCCGCAATTTTTTGTGAATAACGAATCGTCATCAGCGACCATGTCTGTATCAACGACGGCGTCAATATCAAGTACAAATCAACCTTAGTGACTACAAGTCAAGGCTAACTAACCTTATGAGTCAATAATGAGTACCTTCGGTACAAAATTTAAGTTTTAGGTGGAGAATGAACTCCACCTAAAACTTAACGCTACCAAACAAAACTTCGTTAAATTTATGGTAGCGGTATCCAACCGTTTAAGGAAGTTTTGATAAAATAGAAAAACATACTGAATGCGCGGAAGAGTGTAACCCAAAAAGCCCGATAGTTGATACTATTGGGCTTTCTATATAAAGTATATTTTATTTAAGTTTTTAGCTTTTTATGAGGATTTCGATGTTTATCCCCTTTGGTTAAATCAACTTCTATTTCTTGTGGCTGTTGTTGCCACATTCTAGAATTGTATGTGGTGGAGATTGGTTTGGGCGTAACTATTTGACCGTTTATTCGCAAAGATACATCATGTGCAGTTTTCTTATCTTGCATGGATTTAATAAAATTTTTAAAATTATCGAATTTACTTTCGAGGTAATCTCTAGATAATTTACTGTCAAATAAATCATGCTTAACCCAAAGTTGGTGAATCACATCAGTTTGTTTTAACATAACAGATAAATATTCCTCGACAAATTGCGACTTCTTGCTATTCGTCCAAGTATCACTCCAGCTTTCTTTGATGGTAGACGTATCAAATTCTAAACTAGGTAGCTCCACTTTGTAAGAGATATTCTTATCATCAGAGATATTCTTATCATTTGCCTTTGACATACCAAAAGCCATCATATCAAATAAAAAAGCAAATAATTCTATTGAGAATTCATGCAAGATATCGTCATACGGTAGTTTGTGCTCGCCTATATTCTCGAGCAAAAATCGTACGCAACTCTGAAGTGTAATACGAAGATTTTGCCAATATTTATTATAGTCGAACGAGGCTTCATAAAACATGTCGAGTGTATTAGTCATCTTGTCAGTGAGTAATTTAAATTCATCACTCGTAGGGTTTATCTTCGCTACAAACTTATCGATATCTAAGCTGAAACTTGCGCCCTTATTATTGGACTCATCATGTTTTGATGCTACGCGATGACTAGTGAAAGTATAGGAGGAGCCATCCCGGTCTTCCTTTTTATTTTCCACCATCTTCTCTTCATGGAGCTTGAAGTGATATTTCTTAACTAGCTTAACCGTACCATAAAATTTATTATCTAGAATAATTTGGTGGATATCATTTCGCTTACATTCAATGCCGTTAACAAAATACTTTGTCCATTCTTCTCGTACGGGTTCAGAACGTTTTTCTATTCTTTGCATGTATTATTCCTTTGATTGTATATTCCCTAATCTTTAATTTTAAATTCGATCCTAAGATAAAATAATTCAAATGTTTTTTCAATTAATAAAACTTGGTTACCCAACCAATTCGTATTCAATAGGAAATGTTATTTAAACAAATCGGAATGTGTTCCTGTTCGGATAAATGTAATGCTATTGCCTTTTATGAGATATATAAGGAGCCAATCGGGTTCGATATGACACTCTCTGCAGTCACTATATTCACTCTTTAACGGATGATCTACATGTTTTTTTGCTAATGGTTTTTGGTCAATTAAATCAGAGATAATATTATATAATTTTTTAATATCTTTTCCTCTTTTCTTTATAAGTTTTAAATCCTTTTTAAAACTAGTTTTATATCCAGGAGTTAACATTACTTTTCCAATTCTTTAAATAAATCGTCCACATCTTTACAAACGTTTATACCCTTTCCTTTCCTTGCCTCTCTAATTGCACGAGCAGTTTTTGCGTTTGGAATTTTTAACTCTAATGGCCATTCATGCTCACGCGCAATGCGGGTGTATAACATTGTTATAGCCTGCGTTGGTGTAATGCCAAGTTCACTCAAAACATGCTCTGCGATTAGTTTTAATTTAGGCTCCACACGTGCCCTGATAAATGCTGCTTTGCTCATAATTATCACCTCTTAAATAATTGTATCCCAAATGAGATACAACTACAAGTTCAATAGGAAATGTTATTTAAACAAATCGGAATCGGAATGTGTTCCTGTCCTTTCAAAAATAATCTCTTTTGATTCAGGTTTGTAAATTAGCAACCAATCTGGTCCAATATGGCATTCGCGGCGATCGTTATAATTACCTGTTAGCCAATGGTCAAAATACTTATGAGGAAGTTTTTGTCCTTCCAATAAAAGAGTCATGACAGTACGCAATTTGGAAAGGTCTTTTCCTCGTTTACGGGCTAATTTTACATCTTTTTCAAATCGGTTGGTGGTTACAATTGCTAGGATCTTTACTTTCATCTATACACGCCGCGTAGCCCAAATTACTTATTCCCATCATCATGGTAAATAGAATAATAAAAATGATTTTTTTCATAAATATTTCCTCATTAATTCACTATATGTATAAATTATAATCAAAAATGAAGATTCTGCTAGAACTATTAAGTTATTGATATATCTGTATAAAATTCCTATTTATGAATTATTTTCCGACTTTACAATACTCATTATCTCACATCACTAAACACTTACCGCTTACACCTTTTTCATTATTATCTTCACTCTTTTGCTCATTTGTAAAAAGTCTCAGCGAGACATATTGAATTTCAGGGGATTGTTTTCCTAAGATTTTATTTATGATTTCTATTTCATCATTTCGTAGTGCTTTACTCATAAACATCATTGAATTTGTATTTCTATTCATTTCTTTAATCTTTACTTTTTCATTAATGCGTAGCAATGCCTCAAAAGCGGGTTTTTTTCCCAAATTATTATTATCTTCTATAAGGATCTTATACAAAGTTCGCACATCAGAATCACTATAAGATTCTAAATTAAGTTCAGCGCCGGCAATTAACAGCAAACGCACGCATTCACTTTGTTGATTGCTGGATTTTGCAATTAAACCTGCGGCAAAACCAAGTGCTGTGTTTCCATGCATATTTAGTGTATTCACATTTGCTTTTGCTTCGATTAATAATTTTAAACAATCTGAATAACCTTCATACGCAGCCCAATGCAATGGGGATAACATGCATTCCTTTGGTTTAGCATCGACATCTGCTTTTGCATCAATCAGTATTTGAACGCATTCTGGATAATTTCCATGTACAGCCGCAGTAAGCGCGGTATCTTTGTCATAAACAACGTCAAGGATTTTTGGATCAGAAAGATTTTTAACATATTCCTTCACAAGTTCTGCTTTTTCACTGGATTCCAACTTTTTGTCTGTAATAATTTCTACAATATATCTTGCTTCCATTAAGAATCTTCTTTCCTGTTTAGACAGCATATTCGGGTTGTTTAGTTTTACTTTTTACTTGCTGCAGCCATGTCTCTAAAACAACGGTATTACCGAGGCTATGCATTAATGATTTTTCACTAAAGCTTTCTACATCTTTATTTATTATTCTCGAATTAACGAAATCAATTTGATAAGTGTAAAGCGATTTCTCTGACTTTACATTAATTTCTATTGGAGAAGTTTCATTATTTAAATAAATATGAAACGTATTATCTTCATCACTGGGAAACCAAGGGTTAGAAACCACTTTGAGAACCCCTTTTGTCCCGTACACATCAAATTGCCAAGCCATTTTGATATCATCTGCAGTTGAAACGACGCCAACGCTATCATCAGCAAACTTCAATATCACACTCGCCTGATTATCAGTATTATTACCATGATTGAATCGTCCTGTGCCTTGTATTTCAATAGGTTCTTTATCTGCAAGTAATCGGACGAGAGAGATGGGATAACAGCCTAAATTGCGAATACTTCCACCCGCGACAGGATTTGCAATATCAGCGATGTGCGCAGTATAAGTCGCATTATATAATTTCACTTCTCCTATTATTTTATTTTGAATGATTTCTTTTATTTTTTCGGCATAGGGATGGAATTGATACATCAAAGCTTCTACGCAAAATAGATTTGATTTTCGGACGTGAGAGATGACTTCACGCGCGTCGGAAATGCTAATTACGAAGGGTTTTTCGCATAAAATATGTTTGCCTGCCTCTAAACCACGAAGTATCCATTCTTTATGTAAATGATTGGGTAAACCGATATAAACAGCATCAATACCATCGTCATTTAATAAATCTTGGTAATTTTCGTAAATTTTTGGGATTGAAAATTGTTGAGAAAAATTTTTGGCGGTTGCAATAGATCTACTTCCAATTCCTAACAATTGGCTCGTTGCAGATTTATGAATAGCATTCGCCATCACTTCAGAAATATAACTCGTACCTAAAATTCCCCAATTAATATTTTTATTCATCTAAATCCCTTTTTTGTCGTTCCTTACTGCATACATAATATTGAAGCTTTGTCATCCTGAGCGTACGCGAAGGATCAGCTAACATTCGTCACATCATGTTTATCATTTCAATGAATTATAATTGGATAATGATCCTTCGCGTACGCTCAGGATGACAAAGCTTCCATTTACACATCGAACAATTATTATCCGCTATAACGAGTATTGGATTTTAATATTGATTTCTTTTCTTCCCTGTTTATCTTTCCTTCCTTTTTTGGTTCCTTTTTCTTTTTGGAAAATAAACCCGGTTTTTCGTTTATTTTATTAATTGCTTGCTTTACTTCGTTCTGAAGATTAGTGATATCCAAATCACTTAACGCCTTTCCATCATGACGATAAACAAAAAAGCAGGGGTGATGGTTCCCTTGATCGTTTAATCCAACATCTTTTGCTCGATAATGATTAAGATGTTGATTAAGGAGTGGCAGGACTTTAATTTTTAAATACTCAATATATTCATCGCAATCTTCAGTGATTGCATTGCCTTTATGATCAACAGGGGAACCTTCTTTTGAAGGATGAATGAAAACACACGCTTCGCTATCATTATATGAATTTCTATGCAAATAATTTAATGCTAAATCTGGCATACTTTATATCCCTTTTAATTATTCCAATAAAACTTTTTTATATTAGAATATATTTTCTTATTTGCAAAGAATCATTCGCGCATTATTAAATTATATTTTTTTCTCTTTCATTTTCCATATTAAAACACTCGATAAAATAATTGCAGAAAGCAAAAACAAGAACCACATCACACCCGTAAATCCGTGTATAAATGCCGCATTAAATAAATCATGAATAGCGTCTGACATAGAAGATTGTAAAGCATGCGTCGGATTTTCAAGCGATTGTTGCAAATGCTGCAAATCTTCATTTGCAATATTTTGTTGGCCGACGAATTCTCCCAAAAAGTGATTGCTCCTCCAATGATATATAACAACCGCGATGGCCAATCCCAATGATCCCCCAATATTAAACATAGTGACAATGGTACCAGTCGCAGCACTTGCTCTATCACTTGGAACAGCAGACTGGCCCGCAATAATCGAAGCTGTATTTCCTATCGCCCACATTCCCCCTAAGAAAATAAAGGAAATAACGATATACCATAAAGGTGTGTAATGACTGAAAAAGATTTGAGATAGTCCCGCTAAAACCGAGAGACTCATGCCAATAATAATAGTCGGAATAATCCCAATTAAATGAATTAACCACCCAACAATAAAAGCAACGAAAAAAACAGCGACTGGAATGACAAATAAAACAAATCCTGAATATTCCGGTGTTTGACCCAAAATCACTTGTAAATAAATTGGATCAAAAAATAATGAACATGCACTCATCACACCTGCGAGCATACACATCATCGCGCCACAATAAAATAATAGTTTAGAAAAATCTGCAAAATCGATAAGGGAATTTTCTTTTTTATTTTCAACTTTAAACAAGATAATACTCGAGATAACGCCTACACTTAAAAATGTTAAAGTCAAAACATTTGACCATCCATGCGTTTCTGCACGAATTAAACCAAGGACCAACCCACCCATCGTTAACATCAGAAGAAACATACCAGTAAAATCAAGATCTCGATTTTTAAGCGTTACTAAAGATTCCTTGACGGATTTCAAACAAAATAAATATCCTAAAATCACAATCGGAATATTAATAAAGAAAATCCAGCGCCATCCCCAATACGATACAATATAGCCGCCCATCACAGGACCCAGTGCAAGTGCAATACCGCCTAAACTTCCTAACCACGCGATGGATTTTGCAGCTTGATTCGGTGGAAATATCCCCGGCAACATTGAAGCCCCTAAAGGCAATACAAGCGCCGCCCCTACCCCTTGCAATAATCTTCCGAAAATAATGCATTCGATATTAGGCGCAAATCCCGCAATTAATGAAGCAATTCCAAATATTCCCGTGCCGACATAAAAAAGCTTGCGTCGTCCGTACAAATCACCACAACGTCCCATAATCGTCGCAAGAACACAAAGCGCTAAAAAATAAATGTTCATGATCCATTGTAAGGAGGTGATGGTAACATTTAATTCTCGTTGAATCGTAGGTAGCGCGATATTGACAACGGTATAATCTAAATAACATGCGAAGGTAACTAACGCGATTCCGATAAATGCGAACCATTTTAATGAATAGTTATTTTCCATATACTCCTCACGTTAAACGTTATTTCATAACAAAAGGATTTGCTGTACTTTCTTCAGTACTGATAAATACACTTTTTTCCTGTAAATAATCGTAGATAACATTCATGCCATTCTCACGACCAATACCTGATTGTTTATAACCACCAAAAGGTAAAAGATAACTTACCATGCGATAAGTGTTCACCCACACCGTCCCTGCTTTAATTTGTTTAGGAACTTGCAATGCTTTTTTAATATCTTCCGTCCAAACACCTGCAGCAAGTCCAAATGGAATATCATTGGCAATCTCAATGGCTTCATCCATACCTTTAAATTTGATGACAGCGAGTACGGGACCAAAAACTTCTTCTTGCGCAATACGCATGTTATTTTTGACATTTGTAAAAATGGTAGGCTCAATAAACCAAGGGCAATTGTCCAGACTCACGGATTTTCCTCCCAAGACGCATGTCGCTCCTTCATTTTTTGCAATATCAATATAATCAAGAATTTTCTGAAATTGTGCAGGTGTCGTGACTGGACCTACTTGCGTATCCGCATTCATTGGGTTACCGAGCTTTGCGGTTTTGGCGAAATTTACGAGTTTTTCAACAAATTCATCATGAATATTTTCTTCTAATAATAATCGTGATCCCGCAATACAGGTTTGGCCCGATGCAGCAAAAATACCAGATATCGCGCCTTTGACTGCATTATCAATATTAGCATCATTAAAAACAATATTAGGGGATTTACCGCCTAATTCTACAGATACTTTTTTTATGTGTTTTGCGGCTTCCGAATAAATCATCGTGCCCGTTTTCGTTCCACCGGTAAATGAAATTTTGGCAACTTTTGGATGGGAAATAAGTGCATTTCCAATATCTGCGCCAAAACCCGAAACGACATTAATCACCCCAGGAGGAAATCCCACCTCCTCTACAATTTTTGCCAATTCAAACGCAGTTGCTGAAGTAAATTCTGAAGGTTTAATCACAACGGTATTACCTGCAGCCAAGGCGGGTGCAATTTTCCACGTGACTAACATTAATGGAGAATTCCATGCAGTAATCGTAACAACGACACCTAAGGGTTCATATTGCGTGTAAGCAATATGATTTGGCTTATCCACATTCACCATATTTCCCATGATAGTTTCGCCAAGGCCTGCATAAAAATAAAAATACTGTGGAAGATATTTTGTTTGTGAAGAAGTTTCTGCATATAATTTTCCATTATCTTTTGTTTCTATTTCAGCAAGATATGCAGATTTTTCGGCAAGTTTATCGCCTAATTTTCTTAAAATGGCAGCGCGTGCGCTAGGATGCATAGACGACCATACTTTAAATGCATCATTTGCAGCGATACACGCATGGTCAACATCTTTTGAGTTACTTTTTGGAATTAATGCCCAAGGTTCGTTCGTATAGGGATTAAAGGATTCATACCATTCATTATTGTCAGGATTTTGCCATTTACCATTGATGAAAAGTTGATATTTTTTCACAATCCTGTCCTTTTCTAAAAATCGTTGAAATATTTTACATTAGAGAAAATCACAAATCAATGCACTTTGCAATACTGTGTGGAGCTTATTGGATTTGATATAATATCTATATAAGAATAAAAAACTGCAAAAATCTATTTGATGGATGCACGTTTATGAAAACATTTCATTGGTTATCTCAGCAAGAATTACAAAGTGATATTTCGTGGTGGAACATTTATGAAAATTCTTTTCCACCTTCAGAGCGTGAACCGCGAGAATTACTTTATTATGCATTAGAAAAAAATATTATTAAAATTGGTTGTTATGCAGAAAATAAAGAAACCATCGCTATTAGTGTTATTCAACCCATGCATTCACTTCCTTTTGCTTTATTAAATTATTTTGCAATTTCGAATTCTCATCGTAATCGTTCACTTGGTAGTGATTTATTTTTATATCTCACGATTGCAAGTGAAAACTTTGTAAAAGAATATAGTCAACATTATTTGGGATTAGTATGGGAAGTTGAGAATCCGGATGCGGAATCTAATCATACAGAAAAATTAATGAAACAACGTCGCATGCAATTTTATAAAAGAAAAGGTGCGCTCGTTTTTAAAAAAATATTTTTCCAACCACCCATTTCGGGTCACTCTGCATTACCGATGCGTCTTATGTATTTTGCAAATACACCAATTGATTCTGATCTGGAAACTGCTATTACCAAAGCCGTCTATTTCGAAAAATACCACGCAGTTAACCAAATTAAAAAAGAAATTTTATCTGAACTTTTAACGCAATGTGCGATTGGAATTTAAATCATAAATTTTTTGAATTATAAATTTGTTGATCTAATAATTTTTCATTTTTTGCAACAACACATGCGACAACGGCATCTCCTGTTACATTTACCGCGGTACGTGCCATATCTAATAAACGATCGACACCAATAATTAATGCAATTCCTTCGAGCGGTAATCCAACTTGTTGTAACACCATTCCTAGTGTAATTAATCCAACACTTGGTACACCTGCGGTACCAATCGATGCAAGTGTCGCCATTAAAACTACTGTAATATAACCACTCAACCCAATATCAATATGATAGGCATTTGCAATAAAAACGGTTGCAACTCCCTGCATAATAGCCGTGCCATCCATATTAATTGTCGCACCTAATGGCACGATGAATGACGCAACCGAATTATCAACGCCTAATTTATCTTCAAGCGTTTCGAGAACAATTGGAATGGATGCGTTACTACTTGAGACGCTAAAAGCAAATAACATAGCGGAAAACATTTTACGAAAAAAAGTAATAGGATTTAAACGCGCAATAAATTTTAATAAAAATGGATAGGTTAACGATAACTGTACGACTAACACCAATAAAACAATTAAGAAATATTGTAATAACTCTTTTAAAACATCAAATCCTTGCTTTGCAAATACCGATGCAAGTAAACAAAAAATTCCATAAGGAGAAAACTTCATGACAATGGTTACCAATCGCATAAGCACTTCATTAAAATTAAAAAATATGTCACGAACTTTTTTTCCGTACGTCCCTGAAATGAGAATGGCAGAGCCTAAAAATAAGGAGAAAACAATCACTTGTAACATGTTACCTGCTGCCATCGCTTTCAATGGATTACTTGGCACCAGATCGCGAATCACATCGCGGATTGGGGGAGCCGCTCCCGGATTGAATTGATGAGGAACTTCAATATGAATCCCCGTTCCAATATTCAAAAGAGAAGCAATCGATAATGCAAAAACTAATGCGAGAATCGTGGTAAAAATATATAAAACAAAGGTTTTTAATCCAATACTTCCGAGTTTACCCACATTTCCAAGGGAGCTACAACCATACACCAGGGATACAAAAACCACTGGAATGACTAGCATTTTCATTAAATCAATAAAAAGACTTCCGCCAATTTGTAAAATATTTTCAATAATAAAACTTTGAATGACAGGATCAATGGGCAGATTTTTAATTAATAAACCCGCGATGGTTCCTAATATTAAAGCAATCGAGATTTGAATGGTTAAGGTATGACTTAAAGGATTAGAATGACGAGACATAATATCACTTCCTTGTGAGATTATGTCTATTTCATCATAAATTTAGGATTTCAGCCAGATTTATTAGTTTTTTATTGGCTTTCATTCAATACCAATTCAGGATAAGTCTGCAAATTATCATGTGAAACCACCTTCGCAACACATGAATCGGACCAAACATTGAGTGAAGTCTCAAGCATATCGATAATGGTATAAAAAGGTAAGATGATTCCCATCAAAACAATCGGGATATCCATACTAGTCAATAAACTTGCGCTTAAAAAGAAGCACCCCATCGGAACGCCTGCATTTCCTATTGCAGCAATCGTTGCAATAATAACCCACATCGACATTGTCAATGCCGTAATTTCAACACCACTATTCTGCATAAGAAAAATGACGGTTGCAAAAATAAATGCCGCGCATCCGTTCATATTCAAACTTGTACATAATGGTAAAACAAATCGGCTAATTTTAGGCGAAAGGCCTAATTTCGTTTCTGCAGTATTAATGGTGACTGGTAGCGTACCTGCGGATGATTTTGAAAAAAAGGCGAGTGTTAATGCTGGCATCATTTTTTTCATCGTATCAAAAGGTTTAATTTTATTAAAAGAAAGCCATGCAGGTAAAATCACAAAACCTTGAATCACATTGGCAGCAACAATCACTAATAAATATTCTGCAATGCCGTGAATATTCACGCCATTACGTAATTGGATGACGGTCACTGTCATAAAACCAAAAACACCTAACGGTAAAATAGTGATGACCCACTGCGTCATTATAAAAAATATGCCATGAAATCCTTTAAAAAAATGCTTCACAGCAATTTTAGCATCATGATCTGGAATATAACGAATGGCAATGCCAATTAACATTCCTAACATCAGCACGCTTAATACTTGGTGTTCAATGAAAGGAGAAAATATGTTATTTGGAATAAGTGATGTTAAGTGTTGCCAATAAGTTGTTTTATTATTTACAACAGTGTCTATATTTTCCGTATTAAATTTCACATTTTTGGGATGTATAAAAACATAAAGCAAACAACTGACCATGGCCGCGATTAATGTGGTACTAAAAGTATAAAATAAAGTTTTTCGCCAAACGCGAGACATTTCACGATCATTATTTTCATAACTCGACATCGTGACAATGATGGATAATGCAATAATTGGCATGCTAATAAATTTGAAAATTTTGATGAAAATATCTGAAATCATCGACCCAAATGAATGTAAAAAATCAACATGAGATAACCCGCAAAACACACCTAAGGTCATCATTAAAAAATAGAGAACAAATGGTTGCATCCAAACTGATTTTGTTTTCTTTTGTGAGCACATAACATTACCCTTAAAGGAAATTGATAAAATAATCAGGTGTTTAGGAATATAACAAGAAAGTTGGCTACTGCCAACAACAATGACATAATAATGTTAGGAAAATTTGTTTAAAAATCAACATAGTTAACCACTAATTCTCATGTGTTACAAAAAGATGAAAAACAACATGATTAATTTTCGTAATCTTCGTATTATTATGAAAGTATTTAAATAAAGCAACCGTTTAAAAAAGGATTTTATTATGTATTTATACGCATTAGGTATTTATCCCTACGATTCTTTTACCGGCCAAATTAAAGAAAAAATATTTGTTCAGAGAGAAACCTTAAATCCCGAAACTCCCACCCAACTCTCTGATCTTGAAAGTAAATTATTGCCAAAGAAGTCTGCGCTTTCATTAGTAGCCAATCGCCTTTATTACAACGATGATGTCATTGAATGCCAGTTCTTACAGAGACTAGAGCATACTAATATTATTTTAGCAGTCGTCAGTCGAAATAAAATTAAAGATAAAGAAGATCTTAAGCTAATTATTATGATATTAAATAACATAACAAATATCTATCTTAAACAGTCTAAATATGGATTTACACTGAAAGATTTACTGTATAACCCCTTGTTAAAAGAAGATCTTATCGTTGATAAAATAAATAGAACCAATGAAGAAGTAAAAGATGTCATGATAGAAAATCTGAAAATTTTGATTGAACGCGGTGAGAATTTAGATGATTTATTAGAAAAAACACATCATTTAAAAGAAGATACCATTAAATTAGAAGATGGTGCTAAAAAGCTTAATACTTGCTGTCGATGGTGATATTATTATCCCCATGATATATAGCTACGGATTAATAAGTTTAAGCGCAATAATACTTATCGCTTGGTGTTGGCGCTATTGTATCAAGCCATATTTTGCTAAAAATGACTTACACAACTACTTCAATAATCATGCCCGTGGTGACCAATTAAAAAAAACCGAGAAATTACTAAAATTATTATATAAAAATACCCCCTCTGGTTTTATTTCATATCGAGAAAGAAAAAGATTAAAAATGGAAGAAGATGCTTTTACCTATGGTGAAATACAATTTTTATCGTTTTTTTCTATTCTTGATATGGTAAAACCACAAGCTCATGAAATTTTTTATGATTTAGGATCAGGTGCTGGCAAAGCAGTTTTCGCTACCGCATTTTATGGAGACATTGCAAAATGCTATGGTGTTGAGTTACTTCCTAAATTATATGAACTATCGAATAATAAAATTTTAAAAGCGAAAGCAAATGCTTTTTCTTTAGAAAAAATTTCTCGCATACAATTCATTAATAAAAATTTTTTTGATATTGATTTCACGGATGGTGATATTATTTTTATTAATGCAACCTGCTTAAGTTTTACTGCTTGGGAAAAAATCCAACAAGAACTATTAAAGCTTAAATCGGGAAGTCGAATCATTGTCACTACAAAAAAAATAGTAAGCGATCATTTTTCAATAATATATCAAGGAATGACGCTGATGAGCTGGGGTATCAATTCTATTCACATTTATCAAAAAATTTAAACACCTCCTCCACTTTGAAAAAATGGTTAGAAAATCGCACATAAACCATTAAATATCCATATTAAATACGACCATCATCAAAACTTCCTTAAACGGTTGGTTAAATTTTGTACCGAAGGTACTCATTATTGACTCCATCTATGGCAAAGTTGTACGCAAAAAAAACTCCCTATATTCAATTAATTGTTTAATGATAATATAGAAAATATAGGGGTTGTCTTAAGGGATATTGGAGATTCCAATGCATATTTTCGTGACGGGTGGTGCTGGCTTTATTGGATCACATATCATTGAATTTCATCTTCAAAAAGGTGACACGGTACATGTGGTAGATAATCTTATCACAGGAAATGTCAATAATTTACAGCCTTTCCTTCATAATCCAAATTTTACTTTTCATGAAGCTGATATTTTAACTTGGCCTGATTTAAAAAAATCACTAGAAAAAGCAGATAGAATTTATCATATGGCCGCAATAGTAGGCATTTCTCACGTATTACAACAACCTTCAAGCGTGCTTACTACCAATATTAATGGAACGGAACGTCTATTAAATACATTGCATGAAATAAAATCTAAAGCGCATGTGTTAATCGCATCAACCTCTTCCGTCTATGGATTTATGCAAAAGTCCTTATTACGTGAAGACGATAATTTAAATATTCACTCACTTTCTCATCCATTATGTAATTATACCCTCAGCAAAATCAGTATAGAAGTCATGAGTCTTAACTTTCATCGTTTACATGAAATGCCAATCAGCGTTATTCGTTTATTCGATACGTTAGGGCCAAGGCAAACAGGGTGTTATGGTATGGTTGTTCCGCGCTTTATAGAAGAAGCGATTTCGGATAAGCCAATCGTTATATATGGAGATGGTACACAAACACGGTCATTTTGTGATGTCCGCGATGCCATTATTGCACTGGATTTATTAGCCAATAATCCTAAAAGTATTGGTGAAATTGTGAATGTGGGCAATGATCGGGAAATTTCTATTAATAATCTTGCTTACCTCATTAAACGAACCTTACATTCTAATTCAGAAATTAGACATATGCCCCATGAAAAAATTGATGGAAAAAACTTTGAAGACATAAAAAAAATAAGACCAGATATTACAAAACTTAAAAAATTAACCGGTTTTAATCCACAATGGACACTAGAAAATACCATTCTCGATTTAACAAAAACCGGAAAGAAAAAAGAAAAAGTACTTTAATAAAAAAAGACGAATGTTTTTACATGACGTTGTTCGAAAAAGTAAAAGGGTTCTTTATTAAATCGCACATACATGCCTGTAGATGAGCCTCCATCAAGATCGAGTGCCATTTTAATTTTTTTGACACCTAAACTTTCTGGAAAATTTTTTAAAACATTCGCCACTTGAATTAAGGTCGAAGGTGTGGTGACGATTGCAAGTATTTGATGATCTATAGTTTCTGCGAGTATGGTTCGACGATTTTTACTAAAAAAAGAATCTAACTTTAATTTTTTATTAACCTGCGGGTAAACTTCGGGACTTATCTCGCCCTGATCAATAATCAACGGTCCTGTTTGCATTGCGAAATTAGCATCAAGGCAATTTTCACGATTTTTTTCGAGATAAATCTTATTATCACGATTGATTCGAACACAAGTGGTTAATAACTTGCTTCGCGCAATAGAATGGACAAAGGTGCCATTTTCAATAAATAAACCAGCAGGTTGAAATGTTTTTGTATAAAAACCACCATTAATTCCAACAATATAACCACCCTGATTTATTATCTCATGCAATTGATTCGATTCTATTTGATTAGACATTGGTTGACGGAAAATTTTTGCGTGCATTTTATCATTAAAAATAGTCGCAAAAATATCGATATTATCATCCAGAGAATACTGCACGTGCCGAAAAGATCCGATTTGATTTGGTAATTCCCTTTCGGTAAATACGTGAAAATTATTTGTCTCGGGTAATGCACTCCCTGCAAATGTAAAAAAAATCATAAAGAAAAATAATTTTTTTAATCCACACATCATCCTTTAATTCACTTGTGGTTACGAAAAATTCATCTTATCATAGATTAATATTGAATACATTATAGGATTAGGATACAAGGAGGATAATTGATGTTTAGTTATTTTTACAGCTATTCCACCCCTGATTTTAAACAACCCATTTCTAAAAAAAATGGAATGGAAAAAATTAAAATTAGCAAAAATCATCCTTGTGAGATTATTACTATCGCAGAATTAACCGCGCAAAATCTCAAACTTGGATTTGCTTACGTACGAATGGATCAACAGCTTTTATATTTTAACAGTAAAAATAATACCTCGACGCATATTGAATTAGAAGATGAACAATTACAATTATTTGATAAAGAATTTAAACCAAGCACTACGCCACGAAAATTAACACTTGATGAATTAAAGAAAATCACGAACTTAACTGGTCATACGCAAGATTCACTTTATATAGAATTACTATATTCTGGATATTATGTCGATCCCAATAAAAATAGCGAATTCACAAAACTATTAGACCGTTTACCATTTCATATCGAATATCATGAGGTTCCAGCAAAATATTCTTGGAATTTTTTTTATGGAGCGCAACCTGACATTACTGTAGGAATCACCATTCCTTTTACGGATGTTCAAAAAGAAAATGATGCATTCATTGAACTGAAGGGTTTTGTCCAGAAATGGCAACCACAATGGTTTCCGATACTTCAAGATCGAATAAATGAAATTATTGAAGAAAAATACGCTTATCAATTTAAGGATGAAAAACAAATACCCGTGCTTTTTACAAAACAAACTAAAGAAAATATTTTAGTTGCATTTCTCTATAAAGGCAAAGGTATGACAGTTGAAAAAACTCAAAAAATCGATGAATTAACAAAAAAACTCGAATTTAATACTGAACAATATTGCTTACCACACGGAGGTCTTGCGCTTGAAGTTCAAATTCCTATTGTTGATATTCAGAATGAATCAAGCAAATACACGCAATTAAAAACTTTTGTTTTGTTACATGATGAGACTGCGTTGGATAGCATTTTAGCTTATGAAAATAATTGGAGAAAAGGAGATCCAATTCTTAGCGCATCACTCATTTTATAATCACACAAACGCTCTTTTTCTCATTTATCATTCATGATATATTGCGACACACATTAGAAGCTGTTGCGAAATTGAGAAAAGCTCATGTCATGCCAGCTAAAAACATGCTGGCATGACAGATTTCTTGTTTCGCGACATCAACACATTAAACTCGCGGAGATAACAAATGTCACATTACAATCCTGCAGGTACCGATGGATTTGCTTTTTTAGAATTTACCACCAAAGATTTCTCTACGTTAGACGCACAATTTAAATCCTTAGGATTTGTTCCTATCACCAAACATCGATCAGCTGACATTATTATTTATCAACAAAATGACATCCGATTTATTATTAATACAACTAAAAATACGATAGCGCATCAATTTGCTGAAGCGCACGGGGCTTCCACTTGCGCTATGGGTTTTCGCGTTAAAGATGCTAAAAAGGCATACGAACACGCGCTCGCGAATAATGCAAAACCCTACCTCGATGAAAATTTTTACGGCATTCCAGCCATTTTAGGCGTAGGTGGCAGTCTCATTTATTTTGTCGATTACGAAAATGACATACCTAATTATGGCAATCAATTCAATGAATTGACAAAGGAATCGCTTAACAACACCGTTGGCTTGACCTATATTGACCATGTCACGCATAATTTATATCGTGGAAATATGGATAATTGGGCAAATTTTTATGAAGGAATTTTTAATTTTCGTGAAATTCGTTATTTTGATATTGAAGGTAAATTAACAGGTTTAAAAAGTCGCGCGCTCACAAGCCCTTGCGGTAAAATTCGAATTCCTCTTAATGAATCTTCTGATGATAAATCTCAAATTGAAGAGTTTTTACATTTATTTAATGGCGAAGGAATTCAACATATCGCCCTCGGCACGGATAATATTTATCAAACTGTCGATGTATTACGCACGAATGATTTACAGTTTTTAGATACACCTGATACTTATTATGATTTGATTGATAAACGTTTACCAGATCATGGTGAACCTATGGACGAATTAAAAAGAAATCGAATTTTGATTGACGGCAATACTTATTCTGAAAAGGCTTTATTATTACAAATTTTCACACAAAATATGTTAGGACCCGTCTTTTTCGAAATCATTCAACGAAAAGGCGATGAAGGATTCGGCGAAGGAAACTTTAAAGCACTATTCGAATCCATAGAGCTTGATCAAATAAAACGAGGCGTATTAGAGGGTAACACATGAAATTAGGATCATTAAAAAATAACTCACGCGATGGACAACTTATTGTTGTCAATCGTGACTTGACGAAAGCAGTAACAGTTCCACATATCGCGGATACTTTACAAAATGCAATTGAAAATTGGGAAGTTAGCGCCGCCAAATTAAAAGAGTGTTACGAAGCGCTCAATCAAGATGCAGTCGCTGATGCTTTTCCTTTGCGAATGGAATCATTAAATTCACCGTTACCTCGTGCTTATCAATGGGCCGATGGATCCGCCTATGTTAATCACGTTGAACTCGTGCGAAAAGCAAGAGGCGCGGAATTACCTAAAGATTTTTGGACAGACCCTCTCATGTATCAAGGTGGGTCGGATACTTTTTTAGGTCCTCACGAAAATATTCCGTTGGCAAATATTGAATGGGGATTAGACTTTGAAGCTGAAATTGCGGTGATTACACGAGATATCGCGATGGGATCTACCGAATCACAAACAAAAAATAGTATTTGTTTACTGATGTTAGTTAACGACGTTTCACTTCGTAATTTAATTCCCGGAGAACTTAATAAAGGTTTTGGTTTTTTTCAAAGTAAACCTTCAACCGCATTTTCCCCTGTCGCTGTCACGCCAGATGAATTAGGAGATGCTTGGGATGGACGAAAAGTTCATTTACCTTTAGTCACACATTTAAATGAAAATTTATTTGGTCAGCCGAATGCAGGAATAGACATGACATTTGATTTTCCGCAATTAATTGCACATGCTGCTAAAACAAGACATTTAGGTGCAGGCACGATCATTGGTTCAGGTACTGTTTCTAATCTCGACCGCAGCCTAGGTTCTTCTTGTATTGCAGAAAAAAGAATGCTTGAAATCATTGAAAGCGGAAATCCCAAAACACCTTTCTTACAATTTGGTGATAGCGTTCGCATCGAGATGTTTAATAAGGCAAAGGCCAGCATTTTCGGCGCGATTCATCAAAAGGTTATTAAATATGATTGAGCTTTATGATTACCATCGATCTTCTGCGAGTTTTCGTGTTCGCATTGCATTACATTTAAAAAATATTGAATATACGAAAAAAGAAATTCATTTAGTTAACAATGGTGGCGAGCAATTATCACCAGAATATGAAAAAATAAATTCGCAGAAATTAGTTCCGACTCTAAAAGATAATGAAAAAATCATTTCGCAATCACTCGCCATTATTGAATATCTTGATGAAACATATGGCACTCCCATACTTTTACCGAAAGACCCTTACGAAAAAGCTAAGGTGAAAGCATTCGCACTGCATATTGGGGCAGATATACATCCATTAAATAATTTAAGGGTCATCAATTATTTATTAAATGATTTAAAAATTTCGAAAGAACAAAAAAGTGCATGGTATCAACATTGGATTCATAAGGGATTTTCCGCTCTCGAAAATGAACTCAAAAAATCGTCATCTTACGATTATTGTTTTGGTAATACTCCATCGCTTGCGGATATTTATCTTGTACCACAAATGTATAATGCAAAACGTTTTAACTGTGATCTTTCAGATTTTCCACGATTAATTAATATTGATGCACATTGCCAACAAAATCCAAGCTTTCAAAAAGCGTGGCCAAATGAACCACCTGTATCATCATGAGAAATTATTGAGAAATTATAATGAATTACGATTATCGAACGCTTGCAAATCTCTACATTCGTGAATTAACTCCTTATCAACCTGGAAAACCGATTGAAGAATTAGAACGCGAGCTAGGAATTTCGAATAGCATTAAACTTGCAAGCAATGAAAATGTATTGGGGCCAAGCCCTAAAGCCATAAAAGCGGCAGGCGATGCATTATTAAAATCGCATTATTATCCTGATGGCGGCTGTTTTTTGCTTAAAACTGCATTGGGAGATTTTTTAAAAATTAATCCTAAACAGATTACCGTGGGTAATGGTTCTGAAAATATTTTAGAACTTATTATTAAATCTTATTTGAGTCATCATGATGAAGCTATCATTTCTCAATATGCTTTCTTAACTATTCCACTTTTGATTAAAAGTTATGGCGGCAAAATCGTCGAAGTTCCCGCCTTGAATTATGGCCATCATATTCAAGAGATGATAAAGGCAGTCACTGAAAAAACGCGTTTAATTTTTATTGTCAATCCAAATAATCCAACAGGCACTTTTACAACTAGCTCCGATTTAACGTTGTTATTAGAATCTATTCCCAGCAATATTATTGTTGTGATCGATGAAGCTTATCATGAATATATTCATGCGCCTGATTATCCAAAAACATTATCGCTTCTCAACAAATATCCCAATGTAATTGTGACCCGCACATTTTCTAAAGTATATGGTTTAGCCGCATTACGTTTAGGCTATGCTATTTCACATCTGGAAATTGCTGATATTTTAAATCGCGCACGTTTGCCTTTTAATGTGAATTCGATTGCTGCAATTGCGGCACATAGTGCTTTAGAGGATCACGAACACATCACACGCACTATCCAAATGAATAACGAAGGTATGTCACAATTGACGACGGCATTCCAAAAAATTTCCCTGGAATATATTCCATCGTTAGGAAATTTTATTACAATTAATATGAAACAACCTACCGGAGATTTATATCAACAATTATTGCTTAAAGGTGTTATTGTGCGTCCATTGAATCCTTATGGTATGCCCACACATTTACGCGTGACGGTTGGCACATACGAACAAAATGAAAGGTTTTTAAGAACACTCTCATCTCTACTTTGAGGATTTCAATATGCAAGACGAGCTTAACTACTTACATGGATTTGGCAATCATTTCCAAACAGAAAGCATGGCAGGCATTTTTGTCGATAACAGAAATTCCCCACAAAAAGTACCATTTGGACTATATGCCGAACAATTAAGCGGTAGCGCATTTACCATGCCGCGTGCGATGAATTTACATAGTTGGTTATATCGCATTCGTCCTTCCGTCTTGCATAGTGATTTTAAACTATATTCGCAAAATAATTTCTTAACTCCTCCTTTCACATATCCAACCCCGCCAACACAAATGCGTTGGAATCCGATGCCTTATCCCAAAGAACGTAAAGATTTCATTGAAGGTATTCTCACTTTAGCTGGAAATGGGAGCGCGGCTTTATTATCAGGCGCTGCCATTCATTTGTATGCATTGAATGCATCGATGGAAGATCGATATTTTTATAATGCTGATGGGGATTTTTTAATTGTACCCCAAGAAGGAAAATTACGTTTTAAAACAGAATTTGGAATATTGGATGTTAAACCAGGTGAAATCATTGTCATTCCGAGAGGTATTAAATTTCAAGTCATTTTAAAAAGTGATAAAGCGCGTGGTTATATTTGTGAAAATTTCGGTTTACCATTTCGTTTACCTGAATTAGGTGTGATAGGCGCGAATGGCCTTGCAAATCCTCGAGATTTTCAAACACCGAAAGCGGCCTACGAAGAATTAACTGGTACTTATGAACTAATGACTAAATTTCAGGGAAATCTCTGGACTGCTACACTTTCTCATTCGCCATTAGATGTCGTCGCGTGGCGTGGCAATTATGTCCCTTACAAATATGATTTAACAAAATTTAATACGATAAATACCGTTAGTTTCGATCATCCAGATCCTTCGATATTTACTGTACTTACTTCTCCTTCCAAAATAACGGGGACTGCCAATGTAGATTTTGTGATTTTTCCTCCACGCTGGATGGTTGCCGACAAAACTTTTCGTCCGCCATATTATCATCGAAATATCATGAACGAATATATGGGTTTAATTTACGGTATTTATGATGCAAAGGAAACTGGGTTTCTGCCAGGCGGTAGTAGTTTACATAATTGTATGTCAGCACATGGGCCTGATGCAGATGCTTTCCATAAAGCAACGAGCACTGAACTTAAACCGGAATATTATTGCGATACCCTCGCATTTATGTTTGAATCAGAACAAGTATGGCTTGTCACTGAAAATGCGAAAAATTTTCGTCAAGAAAACTATTTAGACTGTTGGCAAGGCTTGAAATCAAACTTTCAAAAAGGTTAACACATGAAAACAAAAATGCTCGGCGGGATTCTGCTGATCGCAGGTACCTGCATTGGTGGAGGTATGTTGGGATTACCGATTGCAACTGCTAAAGGTGGCATTATTCATGCAAGTATATTATTTATTGTTTGTTGGATTTTAATGACTTTCACCGCGCTTTTAACGCTTGAAGTTAATCTATGTTTTCCTAAACATAGCAATGTCATTTCCATGGCAAAAGCAACTTTAGGAAAACCAGGTGCGTTCGTATGCTGGACCATCTATTTATTATTTTTATATGCCTTGGTATCCGCCTATATTGCGGGAGGCCAAGACGTTTTACATGGATTGTTAAATATTGCAGGTTTTTCTATTCCTCTTTGGGTCTCAGGCATTATTTTTGTTTTTCTATTCGGATCTATCGTGATGGCTGGCATTAAACACGTAGATATTTTTAATCGATTATTAATGATTTTCAAACTCGGTTCTGTTTTTATTCTCATGCTACTAATTACAGAACACATTGATATTGCAAATTATGATACTGGATCTGCTACCTATATTCTTCCCGCCCTCACGGTTGCGATTACTTCTTTTGGATTTTCGATTATTGTTCCAAGTCTCAGAAATTATTTTCAGGATGATATCAAAAAATTACGCACCGCCATTATCATCGGATCTTTTTTACCTTTATTGTGTTATATCGCTTGGGACGCCGTTATTTTTGGTTTAGTTCCATTGAGTGGAGATTTCGGTCTCGAACGATTAGTCACTGCAAACCAGCCTGTCACAGAGTTATTAGCTTCCATCAACCATTATGTACCCACTGAAAAAATTGTTATTTTATCACGTGCATTTACTTCCATTTGTGTATTGACGGCTTTTGCCTGTGTTTCCTTAGGTTTATCCGATTATCTTGCGGATGGGTTCAAAATTTCTAAAGAAAATAACGGGAAATTGCTCATTACCATTGCAACATTTTTACCGCCATTGTTAATAGTGATATTTTATCCGAAGGCTTTTATTTTGTTATTGAGCTTTGCGGGATTATGCTGCGTCATTTTACAGGCATTAATGCCAGCGATGATGGCTTGGCATTGTCGTTATATAAAAAATATGGAGATGTCCTATCAAGTCATGGGAGGCAAATTTACCCTCATTTTAGCAATTGCGACATCACTTATTGTGATTGCAATTTCGGGCTATCAGTTAATTAGCTAATAAAAAAAAGCCGCAGGTGATGCGGCTTTTAATAAAAGAATATCTTACTTTCTGGATTTACTTTTGCGGGATTTCTTCTTCATAACTTTTTTAGCGGCTTTACGTTTTGGTGACTTCTTCGTAACTTTTTTCGCAGATTTTCTCTTCTTGGCTGGCATAGTGGCGTCCCTTAAAAGTGAAGTTCAATGTTAATATAACAGATATATATCACTTTCAACATTCTTGATTATCCTAATAAATTTTAGGGTTTGTACGATTTATGTAGAGCACTATTTGAACAATAATGAAAAAAAATCACTTTTATTTGATAAAAAATATTTAAAAATAATTTTGTTGTGCTAGGATGAAATTTGTGATGCTTGACAAAAAAAGGTGACGCCCATGACCATAACAACTAAACGGGGATTAGAATTAGAGATACCCGAAGCTGAAATTTTCTGCGAATTAAAATCTACCGACCAAAAAGAACGAGAAGAACAAAGGAAAGTCGCGTTCAGATTATTTGAACATTACATGGATATCCACAATCACGATAAAGCCGTCAAATACGCCATTCTAGCCACGGGTGGGAAGCCTGCCGATTTATTTAAGTTTAATGCGTCAGATGCTTTTAATTGGTATAACGTCCTCCGGGTATTTGTTGGCTCTATTAATCGGCTATTTACCTTTTTCAAAGCAGCATTTTTACCCATTTGGTACCCGATTACCGGGTTATTCTATGGGATCCAAGCACTGGTTGCAAAAAAAGAAGGTAATAAAGACAATACATTTTACTGGTCCGCTTGGTTGCTTTTTAACGGATTTGGAGCACTCGTCCTTTTCGGCGTACTTGCCGCAAGTGGCATCGGACTTCCTATTGCAACTTTAGCTATCGGGCTTTATAGCTTCGTTTTTGACGTCAAATGGGATGTTTACAAATATGCAACGGAAAGAGGCCAGCATGAAAAGTTATTAAGTAAATTAAATGAAGATATCCTCAAATCCTTAGAAAACAGGTTAGATAAAGCGACACTTGATAACTTAAAAGATAAATCTAATAAAGAAATACTTTTCATTGTGAAAAATAAGTTAGATTTAGTGAATAAAACTGACGCTAAGTTATACGATCAATTACAAAATAAATTAAAAAATGACCCGCATAAAAAATTAAGAGGGTCTTTGATAAAAGACATCAAAAAAATGAAAGGCGATAGAATTGAAGCCGGCGCAATCGATACTACAATTTTGATTGGAGGTTTTTTATTCTTACTTACACTTTCTTCTTTCTTACCACCAGTGACGGCTGTAATAGGCGCAAGTTTTATTTTCGGTGCATTCTCGTATCTCGTTGCGAAGAAAACTTATAACTCTTGGACTAGCCCCACGGGTTTTTTAAATCATTATGTGAGACAACCACTCACCAATCTTTTGACACGATGTGCGTCTCTCGTTAAAAATGCTTTACAAAAACTACCGGAACCAAGTGTTGCGAGCTCGCCTATCGTTATGCAACATGTAAGGCCTGATTTACACATTTCTATTCCTCCTAATAATAATTTAACGAGACCTTTACTGCTTGAAGCAGAAAGTCCAGCTTTCTCTTCTACAACTAATATAGAAAGTAAAATAGCGGTAGAAACCAAAGCTGTTTCTCAACCTTTAAGCCCTGACATCATACAGAAATTAAATGATGCGAAAAATATTGTTGAAGGTTTTGTGAAACTTACACCGCAAGATCGAAAAAATGTTAAAGAAGTTTTAACAAAAGAAATGGGGATGGATTGGAATCAGGTTCTTCAAGTTTACATACAGAAATATAAAAGCCAAAAACAAGGAGAATTTTATACTTGCTCAATGAAACAAACGATAAAAACTTGTTTGAATCATTTTCAATCTTTTCTCGTAGACGAGAAAAAGAAAGTTGAACTGGATATTGTTGCGATTCAAAAATTAGAAACTGAAATTAGATTTCTAAAAGCAAGGGAAGGAAAATGCACTGGTGAAAAATCAAATGATTTAGGATTAATTGCGGTTGATAAAAGTGTTTTTGAGTCTAAAGCAACAGATTTTGATTATGCCAATCAATTCCATTTGTTAAAACTCTTAGGAATTGATAGCTATGAAAAATATCAAACCCAAGTGTCTCACTGGGAAAAATATTACAATGATACGAAAAGAATTAATTCACCATTCTTTGATCGTAGCTTACCGTGTGGTTTTGAAGCAGAAAGAGTGGATAACGCTCCATTTACGCCAAGTATTACTGTTTCAACTTAAATGGTAGGTCATGGCCTCTACGTCGTCCCGCGGCAAGTCCTAAGGGATCCAGAGCAGCATCGTAGGGCTTTCTGGATCCCGCGAATAAATCGCGGGACGACGGTTGTGAGAAGAATGATTCAAAATCTGCAACAACGCCGGCAAGTCCTAAGGGATCCAGAAATGCATTTACACTGCTCTGGATCCCTTAGGACTTGCCGCGGGACGACGTTATTGAGTATTAAGCGTTTACATGTAATCTTTCAACACATCCGGAATAGTAATATTCCCTTCCGCATCTTGATAATTTTCAAAAATTGCAACTAATGTACGGCCAATCGCAAGACCAGATCCATTGAGGGTATGAACTAATTCCGGTTTTCCAGTTTTTGGATCACGAAAACGGGCTTTCATTCGACGGGATTGAAAACTTTCCGTATTCGAACAAGAAGATATTTCACGATAGCAATTTTGTCCTGGCAACCATACTTCTAAATCATAGGTTTTCGCAGCCTGAAATCCTAAATCTGCTGTGCAAAGCGTTACCACACGGTAAGGGAGTTTGAGTTTTTGCAAAACGGTTTCTGCATGTTTTGTTAGCTCTTCCAGCGCTTCATAAGATTTTTCAGGATGGACCACATGAACCAACTCGACTTTTTCAAATTGATGCTGTCGAATCATGCCACGCGTATCTTTTCCGTAAGAGCCCGCCTCACTACGAAAACAAGGTGAATGGCATACGAATTTTAAAGGTAACGTTTCGGGGTCAAGGATTTCATCGCGAACTAAATTTGTGACTGGGGATTCAGAAGTGGGGATGAGATAGTATTTTTGCTCCCCTTTTAGCGCAAATAGATCTTCTTCCATTTTAGGTAGCTGACCCGTGCCATATAAAGTTTCTTGGTTAACCATGTAAGGCACATAGACTTCTTTGTATCCATGTTCCGAGGTATGCAAATCCATCATGAATTGAATGAGGGCACGATGGAGCCTTGCAGCGAGGCCTCGCATCACCACAAAACGTGCACCAGTAAGCTTTGCGCCAGCTTCGAAATCTAATCCGTGTTTTGTGCCTAAATCGACGTGATCTTTGGGTGTGAAATTGAATTTAGTTGGTTCCCCCCAGGTTCGAACAACCTGATTATCCGCTTCACTTTGGCCGTGGGGGACGGAGTCGTGGGGGATATTTGGAATACGTGCAAGTAAATCATTTAATTCAATTTCAACTTCGTCAAATTTTGCGGTATTTTCAGTTAATGCATTGCCAAGGTCCCTCACTTGCTGCATCAAATCGTCGGCGTTTTCACCCTTCGCTTTCGCTTGCCCCACGGCTTTTGATTTTACATTACGTTCGTTTTGTAATTCTTGGATTTTGGTTTGGAGGGTTTTGCGTTGGTTTTCGAGCGAATTTATTTTAGAAACATCCAGTGTGAGGCCCCGAGTTTTGAGTTTTTCTGCGACCATTTCGAGGTTTTGGCGGATTAATTTGGGATCCAGCATTTTAATTTCCTTCAAACAATATTTTTAAAGTATGTATGGATGGATGTGTGTTCGAACAATCTACCCCCCATCCTAACCTTCCCCCACACTGCGTGGGGGGAAGGGACTTTTAGTAGAACTTAAATTCCTTACCCCCTTGTGGGGGAAGGGACTTTTAGTAGAACTTAAATTCCTTACCCCCTTGTGGGGGAAGGGACTTTTAGTAGAACTTAAATTCCTTCCCCCCTTGTGGGGAAAGGTTAGGATGGGGGGCGGCGCTGATTGCAAATATCCCTTATTAATTCCAACACCCCATCTAAATTTACCAAAACTTCATCATTCCAAAAACGCTGAACTCTATATCCTTGTGCCTTTAACCATTCCGTACGTTGTTCATCATAAACTACTTGTCGAGATTCATTATGTTGTCCACCATCAAGCTCAATGATGAATCGTATCTCATGAGAAACAAAATCTACGATATAATTTCCTATGGGTGCTTGTTTGCGGAAGCGAATTCCTTCAATTTGTTTCAAGCGTATTTCTTGCCAAAGTTTTAATTCGGCATCAGACATGCACGTTCTTAAATTTCGTGCGCGGGCGATGTTTGTTTTGACCAATCTACCCCCCATCCTAACCTTCCCCCACACTGCGCGGGGGGAAGGGACATCCAATTTTCATATCTCTTTGCTCTACGTTTCGCGTGGGGAAGGAACTAAATTATAGAATTCGGTTGTCTCCTTAATTAACCACCCAACACTTCCTGCACCTTACGCCCAATTTCTGCAGGAGAACGGACGGTGTGGACACCAGCCGCCTCTAAGGCCGCGAATTTTTCAGCAGCCGTTCCTTTTCCACCCGCGATGATCGCGCCAGCATGGCCCATACGCTTACCTGCAGGAGCGGTGACACCAGCGATGTAAGAAACCACAGGCTTCGTGACATGCTTTTTAATATATTCCGCCGCTTCGTCCTCTGCTGTACCACCAATTTCACCAACCATGACGATAATTTCTGTCTTTGGATCTTTTTCAAACAAAGCGAGTACATCAACGAAATTCGTGCCTGGAATTGGATCTCCACCGATTCCCACACAAGTACTTTGTCCTAAACCTAACTCTGTCGTCTGGAACACGGCTTCGTACGTTAATGTACCAGAACGCGAAACAATACCCACTTTACCTGGTAAATGAATATAGCCTGGCATAATACCAATTTTACATTGGCCCGGCGTGATAACGCCTGGACAGTTAGGGCCGATTAAACGCACATCTGGATGTTGATCAAGGTAAGCTTTCACTACCAACATATCTAACGTCGGGATACCTTCCGTAATACAAACGATTAATTTAATACCCGCCTCACACGCTTCAATAATCGAATCTTTGCAAAAAGGCGCGGGAACATAAATCACAGATGCATCCGCTTTTGTTGCATCATATGCCTCTTTGACAGTATCAAAAACCGGTAGACCCAAATGTGTCTGGCCACCTTTTTCAGGCGTCACTCCTCCGACCATCTTCGTGCCATAAGCTATCGCTTGCTCAGAATGAAGCGTGCCTTGTTTACCCGTAAAACCCTGACAAATTACTTTAGTATTTTCATCAATTAAGATACTCATTTTGCACCACCTGCCGCTGCTACCACTTTTTTCGCAGCATCAGTAAAACTTTCTGCTGCAATAATATTTAAACCACTTTCTTTTAATTTTTTTGCGCCCAATTCCGCGTTATTACCTTCGAGTCGCACAACAACTGGCAAGGAAGTGCCTACTTCAGCCACGGCGCCAATAATGCCATCTGCAATCAAATCACAACGGACAATGCCACCGAAAATATTAACGAGAATCGCTTTAACGTTTTCGTCAGACAAAATAATTTTGAAAGCTTCCGTGACACGTTCTTTAGTTGCGCCACCCCCAACATCTAAGAAATTCGCAGGATTGCCGCCGTGCAATTTCACGATATCCATGGTAGCCATCGCGAGACCTGCACCATTTACCATACAACCGATGTTGCCATCTAATGCGATGTAATTGAGTTCCCAATCGCGTGCACGATTTTCGCGTTCGTCTTCTTGTGACGTATCACGAAATTCACGTAATTCTGGCTGACGATACATGGCGTTGTCATCAATATTGATCTTTCCATCGAGACACAATAAGTTGCCTTGCTCCGTAATCACCAATGGATTGATTTCTAATAAACTTAAATCACAATCCTGAAACATTTTGCCTAGACCTAACAAAATTTTAGAAAATTGTTTAATCTGATCGCCTTTCAAACCCAATGCAAAAGCCAATTGTCTAGCTTGGAAAGCTTGAATGCCAACCAATGGATCGACCACCGCGGTGAGAATTTTTTCAGGTGTTTCGTGTGCCACTTTTTCAATGTCCACACCACCTTCGGTAGATGCCATGAAAACGACGCGTTGTTTAGCACGATCAATTACTGCGCCTAAATATAATTCTTTCGCAATGTCACTCGTTTCTTCAATTAATACTTGATGAACGGGTTGGCCTTCGGCAGTCGTTTGATAAGTCACTAAACGCTTACCAATTAAGTTTTTGACGACTTCTGCCAATTCCGCTTTATCTTTTACTAATTTAACCCCACCCGCTTTGCCGCGACCGCCAGCATGTACTTGCGCTTTGACAACCCAACGTTTGGTTTTTAATTTATCTGCAATAGCTGAAGCTTCTTCGATATTCCATGCCACCTCGCCAAAAGGCACTGGTAATCCATATTTCGCCAATAATTTTTTGGCTTGGTATTCATGTAAATTCATCTTTCTCTCCGAATAACTGGATTATTTATTGAGCTCACAACATCCCCCCATCCCAACCTTCCCCCACGCTCTCGCGAGGGGAAGGGGAATCGAAATTTTATATCTCGAGCAACATGCGCGCGGGATCTTCAAGGAAGTCTTTGATCATCACTAAAAATGTCACGGATTCTTTACCGTCAATGATGCGATGATCATAAGAAAGTGCAACATACATCATGGGACGAATGACAATTTGTCCGTCAATAACGACTGGTCTTTCTTCAATCTTATGCATACCTAAAATTGCACTTTGTGGCGCATTAATAATGGGTGTTGCTAGCAATGACCCGAATACCCCACCATTCGTAATTGAGAAAGTACCGCCCTGCATTTCTTCTAAGGTTAATTTGCCATTACGTGCTTTCGCTGCATAATCCGCAATTTGCATTTCGATTTCAGCCAGGGATAATTGATCTGCATCTCGGATAACGGGCACCACTAATCCACGATCTGTCGAAACCGCAACGCCAATATCATAATATCCATGATAAACAATATCATTGCCATCAATGGAGGCATTCACTGCAGGAGAACGTTTTAAAGCTTCCACAGCCGCTTTCACAAAAAACGACATAAAACCTAATCGAATATTATGTGTCTTTTCAAACTTATCTTTATATTTGTTGCGTAACTCCATGACATTTTTCAAATTAATTTCATTGAAAGTTGTCAACATCGCGGTATTTTGCGTCACATCCAATAAACGTTCTGCGATACGTGCACGGATACGAGTCATTGGAACGCGTTTTTCGGTGCGGCCATTTAATGCGCCAGCATCTACGGAGATTTGCGGTTTAGCTGTAGTTGCGCCAACGAGATTTTCTTTCGTAATACGACCACCTTTGCCAGTCCCCTCTACTTTAGAAACATCAATATCATGTTCTTGCACGACACGACGAACGGAGGGGCTTAAGGCAGGAGCGGATGCTTCTGATTTTTTAGTCGCAGGTGCTTCTTCAGACTTAGACGGGGTTTCAGTTTCCGCTTTAGCTTTTTTCGCACCACCACCCCCTTCTTCAATCACCGCAATGATTTGGTTGGCTTGAACAACGTCGCCAGATTTTTTAATAATTTCCTTTAAAATACCGTCAACTGGCGCTGGAACCTCAAGCATGACTTTATCAGTTTCAAGGTCAACTAAGTTTTCATCTCGGGAAACCGAATCCCCCGCTTTCTTATGCCATACTGAAACGGTCGCATCAGCGATCGATTCAGGTAACATAGGAACTTTTACTTCGATAGTCATATGTGGTTCCTTAACTAATTTAAAAATTTAAACGTCGTCCCGCGGCTTGTCCGCGGGATCCAGAGCGGCGTCGAAAGTTTTCTGGATCCCGCGGACAAGCCGCGGGACGACGGGTTGTATTTATTATCCCAACGCATCTTTTAAAATCTTCGCCTGTTCTCTCAAATGCACCGAGTTATATCCACCAGAAGGTGCTGCCATGGAAGGTCGTCCGATATATCTTATGTCGCGCTTTTGACCCAAACATTCGCGTAAACTGTATTGAATACTATTCCAAGCACCCTGATTTTCCGGTTCTTCCTGACACCATACGAAATCTTTCACATGGGCGTAAGGTAGAAGAATGGTCTTTAAAAATTGATCCGGGAATGGATATAGTTGTTCGAGGCGAATCAAAGCAATATTATTTAATTTTTCTTCACGTCTTTTTTCTAATAATTCGTAGTATATCTTACCTGAACAGAAAATAACACGTTCGATATTTTTTGCATTCGTGCTTTCTAATTCAGGAATAACTAACTGAAACTCGCCTTCTGCCAATTCATCTAAACTGGATACCGCGAGCGGATTACGCAATAAACTCTTCGGTGTCATGATAATTAAAGGTTTGCGATAAGGTCTAACCATTTGCCGACGAAGCAAATGGAAAATTTGCGCAGGCGTACTAGGCACACAAACTTGCATATTATTTTGCGCGCAAAGTTGCAAATATCGCTCTAATCGCGCCGAAGAATGTTCTGGACCAATTCCTTCTTGACCATGCGGAAGCAGTAATACTAACCCACATAATCTTCCCCATTTTTGTTCGCCAGAACTGATAAATTGATCGATGACCACTTGCGCGCCATTGGCAAAATCCCCAAATTGCGCTTCCCAAATATCCAAATTATTGGGCTCGGTTGATGAAAATCCGTATTCAAAAGCCATTACCGCTTCTTCGGATAACAAAGAATCGACAATATTAATTTGCGCTTGATTTTCGGAAAGGTTGCTGAGAGGAATATATAAATTATCCGTTTTTTGATCATGTAATACGGCATGACGATGCGCAAAAGTCCCGCGCGCTGCATCTTGACCACAGAGTCGAATCGGAAAACCTTCTTCGAGCAAGGTTGCATATGCCATCGTTTCTGCATATCCCCAGTTTAATGGAGTTTCACCATCCGTCATTTTTTGACGTGCTTCCATCATTTTTTTGACTTGCGGTTGTAACACAAATCCTTCGGGAAGTGTTTCGAGTTTTTTACTAATTTTTTTCAATTGATTCAAAGGAACTGCCGTCACTGCTTTATCAGTCCATTTTGTGCCGATAAAAGGTGCCCAACGATTCGTGTACTCATAACCCTCATGATTCGCTGAATTATCAACAACTGATTTACCTTCATCTAATTTTTTACGATAAGCATCAACTAATTCTTTCTCTTTATTCGCATCAATAACGCCTTGTTCCACCAATTTGGTAGCGTACATTGTCGCAACGGTTGGCATCGCTTTAATAATTTGATACATGATAGGTTGTGTCGCAGAAGGCTCATCGGCTTCATTGTGGCCATGACGACGATAGCACACGAGATCAATGACGATATCTTTTTTGAAACGGTCACGATAATCTGCCGCAACTGATGCTGCAAACACTGCCGCTTCCGGATCATTGCCATTCACATGTAAAACAGGTGCTTGCACCATTTTCGCAACATCCGTGCAATAAATACTTGAACGCGCGTCTGCCGGATTGCTAATAGTGAAACCAACTTGGTTATTAATCACAATATGTATCGAACCACCGACCCAAAACCAGCGTGCTTGAGACATGCTGAATGTTTCCATCACCACGCCTTGACCCGCAAATGCCGCATCGCCATGAATCTGGATTGGCATAACGTATTTACGATCGGTATCTTTACGTCTACGTTGACGCGCACGTACCGAACCTTGAACGACGGGTGACACAATTTCTAAGTGCGATGGATTGAATGCAAGCGCAACGTGTAAAGCACCATTGTCAGAAGTAAGATCTGTTGAAAAACCTAAATGGTATTTCACATCGCCTGACTGATCTTCTTGATGCCCCTGATCTTCAAAATGTTCGAAAATTTTGGACGGCGCTTTTCCTAAAATATTGACGAGCACATTCAATCGACCACGATGTGCCATCCCGATCACTAAATCTTTTAATCCACTCGCCATCCCTCGAGTGACGATGGTATCCATTAAAGGAATTAAGCTATCGCCACCTTCCAATGAAAAACGTTTTTGGCCGACATACTTTAAACCTAAATATTTTTCGAGGCCATCAGCGACCACAAGGCGATCTAAAATCCGCAATTTTGTAGCTTTATCCAAGGAATAATTCGCCCAACCTTTTTCCATTTGTTCTTGAATAAAAGAAACTTCATCTAATTTCATCATATGCATATATTCGCAACCAATGGTGCTGCAATATACTTTTCGCAATGATTGATAAATTTCGTTTAACGTTGCAGATGATTTGTTTAATGCCGTATAAGTGCCGACGTCGAATACTTGATTCAAATCTTCATTCGTAAAACCATAATACGATAATTCTAATGTAGGATTATCTATACCGCGATATAATCCCAATGGATCAATATTTGCTTGTAAATGACCTAAAGTGCGATATGCAGAAATTAAATCGATGACTTTTTCTTGTTTTTTTTGATGTTCAAGATTTGCAGGCGCCGCAACGGTTTTGACTTTTTTAGAATGATGTTTTCCTAATTCTAAAAAATAATTTCGAACCCCTTGATGCGAAACATCCACCGTATTTCCCGCAACACTATTAAAATATTCTTGCCATTCCGCCGGAACATTTTCGGGATTTTGTAGATAACTTTCATAAAGATTTTCTAAATAGCTATCATTCTCCCCGGAGAGATAAGAATCTTGCCATAACTCTTGCATGGATTTTTGTGATTTCATTTTAATTACACACCTTCTTCAAGCATCTGTTCCTTAATGTTATTAATCGCTTTTGTGGGATTTAATCCTTTTGGACACACATCCACACAATTCATAATGCCGCGACAACGAAATACGCTATAGGGATCCGCTAAATCTGCCAAACGCGCTTTTTCTTCTGTATCGCGACTATCTGCAATAAAACGATACGCTTGTAGCAAACCTGCAGGACCCACAAATTTATCTGGATTCCACCAAAAAGACGGGCACGAAGTTGAGCAACATGCGCATAAAATACATTCGTATAAACCATCGAGTTTTGCGCGTTCTTCGGGGGATTGTAATCTTTCTTTGGCGGGAACTGGATCGCGATTTTGTAGGTAAGGTTTGACGCTGTTATATTGTTCGTAAAACTGCGTCATGTCAACCACTAAATCGCGAATAATTGGTAAACCCGGTAACGGTCGAATCACGATGGGTTCTTTCAAATCACTGAGATTTGTCGTACATGCTAACCCATTTTTGCCATTCATATTCATGCCGTCGGATCCGCAGACGCCTTCACGACACGAACGACGGAAAGTGAGGGTATCATCCATCGTATTTTTGATCGCAAGCAAAGCGTCCAGCACCATATGACAGCTGTGCGCATTCACGTCTACGTCATATTCTTGCATGAAAGGTTTTTTATCGGTTTCTGGATTATAACGATAAATAGAAAATCGCATGTGCATTCCTCTAGTAATGTCTTTCTTGAGGTTCTATGGGAGCAACTTCATGAGGTTTCATGTTAATGGGACGAAAATCGATACGACCATCAGCGAAATACAATGTGTGTTTCAACCATTCTTCATCATTTCTTTCAGGATAATCATATCTTGCATGCGCACCACGGCTTTCCGTGCGCTTATTGGCAAGATTTGCGGTCGCAAGTGCGGTAGCGAGAAGATTATCAAGTTCTAATGCTTCGATACGACTGGTATTGAAGCATTGATTTTTATCTTTAATGGCAGCAGTTTGTAAACGATCTTGCAGATCTTTTAATTTTTTGAAACCGCCTTCCATGTGTTCTGCCGCACGAAATACACCAAAATCCATTTGCATGACTTGTTGTAATTCAGTACGAATCGCGTCAACACTTTCACCTTTTTCGTTTCTATTCCAACGTTCCAAACCTTGAAGTGCAGCTTGAATATCATCTGGTTTGTAGTTTTTGAAGTGTAAACCTTCGCGAATACTTTGTTGTACATGTAAACCAGAGGATCGACCAAAAACCACGAGATCCAATAACGAATTCGCACCTAATCGATTAGCGCCATGTACTGAAACGCATGCGCTTTCACCTGCGGCATACAAACCGTCAATAATGACATCTTGGCCATTTTTAACCGTCAATACTTGGCCATGTATATTCGTGGGAATTCCGCCCATAATATAGTGACAAGTGGGAACAACAGGAATGGGGTCTTTCAATGGATCGACGCCTGCAAAGGTTTTCGCAAGATCACGAATACCCGGCAGACGTTTATTAATCACATCTTCACCGAGATGATCGAGTTTTAATAACACATAGTCACCTTTTGGACCACAGCCTCTTCCTTCTCGAATTTCAATAATACTTGCGCGTGCGACAACATCGCGACCCGCAAGGTCTTTCATGTTAGGCGCATAACGTTCCATAAAACGTTCGCCATCTTTATTGACGAGATAACCACCTTCACCACGGCTACCTTCTGTAATTAATACACCCGCCCCTGCAATCCCGGTCGGATGAAATTGCCAAAATTCCATATCTTGTAAAGGAATACCAGCACGCAACACCATACCAAAACCATCGCCCGTACAAATATGTGCATTGGTGGTGGATTGAAAAATACGTCCAGCACCGCCAGTCGCTAAAATGACTGCACGTGTATGGAAAAATGCGACTTCACCCGTTTCGATACAAATCGCCATGACGCCCGCGATGCCATTTTCTGTATTGACTAAATCAATTGCGAACCATTCGTTATAAAATTTGGTTTTTGCTTCAATATTTTTTTGATAAAGCGTATGCAACATTGCATGTCCGGTACGATCCGCTGCACAACAAGTGCGGTGTACAAGCTCTTTTCCGTAATTTCTGGTTTGACCGCCGAAAGCACGTTGATAAATTCTGCCATCATCTAAACGTGAAAAAGGCAATCCCATATGCTCTAATTCATAAATTGCCTGCGGTGCCACTTTACACATGTATTCGATGGCATCTTGATCGCCTAAAAAATCCGATCCTTTCACCGTATCATACATATGCCAACGCCAATCATCATCACCATCTGTATTTCCCAATGCTGCATTCACGCCGCCTTGTGCGGATACGGTGTGTGAACGTGTTGGAAATACTTTTGAAATAACCGCAATATTCAAACCTGATTGCGCAAGCTCAATGGATGCGCGGAGACCTGCTCCACCACCACCCACAATGACTGCATCAAACGTGTAAGTAGCTATATTCATTTTTTAAAAACCCCACAATATAAATAGCCCAGCCAGAAAAAAAGCTACTAGCACTAATAAAACGATTGAATTTATCGTTAAACGTAATATGGAACACTTTATGTAATCGGTGATTACTGTCCAAATTCCGATCCAGGCGTGCCATAATAATGACACAATCAGTAGCAAAGTAATAATTTTTACACTCATCGAGCTAAATAAGTTATACCAATCGGTATAAGTCACATCAGGATGCGCTACGAAAAAAACTATGATACCTACAAAATATACTGCCATTAAAAGCGCAGAAACGCGTTGTATAATCCAATCACGTAAACCTACGTGGTTGACACTTGTTACTGATTTCACCATAGCCAAATTCCTGCCAAAATCATCAATACAATACTTAGAATCATCGTTATTTGTGCGGACAATCTACCGCCTTTCAACGCATCCCCAATGTGAACATCCATCAATAGATGGCGTATTCCCGCAATAAAATGAAAAATAAATGCGGCTAATCCACACCAAATAAAGAACTTCAAACAGTTACTGGAAGACATGGCAGACTGAATATCCATAAAATCTTGCTCAGATTTTAGCGATAAATTTAATCCCCACAACATGAATGGAATGAATAAAAAAAGTATTACACCAGATATGCGGTGCAAAATAGAAACAATCGCAGGCATCGGAAAATGCATGGTGAAAAGGTTTAAGTTGACCGGTCTTCTTTCTTTTTTCACGGGGTTTTTTATTCCTTATGCTCAATTTGTTTTGAAATTCGTGCAATTGCACAAATTCGCCAAAAAATCCTCATGATTATAGCCATCGAGATACGCCAAATCAATCATAACACTGATCAGTTTGACAACTATCGTTCGAGTTCTTTATAGTTGCAGCTACTGATGATGGAGAGGATGAACATGTCGGAAAAAAAGGCGGTTTTAAGTGTAGAAAATCTAACCACAGCGTTTAATGTGTTAGCTGGTACATTAGGACCACCCGTCATTGATGTCAGCAATCTTTATAAAAGCGGTTATTTTACCTATGACCCTGGCTTTCTCTCCACAGCCGCCTGTGAGTCTAAAATAACCTATATAGACGGCGAAAAAGGTGTTTTATTATATCGCGGCTACCCAATCTCAGAACTTGCCTTAGAATCCAATTTTGTGGAAGTTTGTTATTTGTTACTCAATGGCGAACTGCCTAGTTCCAACCAATACACTGAATTTTACAAAGCCATTAATCGCCATACGATGGTACATGAACAAATTCGCAACTTTTTTAATGGATTTCGGCGGGATGCACATCCCATGGCAGTGA
>JABDEN010000004.1 GCA_013287025.1 Gammaproteobacteria bacterium
ACGTTGCATTTATTGAATATTCCGACGGATGCGGAGGTTTGAATGTCTGTCATGCCAGCCCATTTGTCATTCCCGCCTTCGCGGGAATGACAGTTACGTTTACAACGAAGTCTTCGCCTTCAACGTACTATCCGTATCAGCTGACGTTGGCGTCGATGAGGTGGAGGTAAAGAAAGACATTATTCCAGAATATTTCGGCGGAGTCTCAGCAGATTTTTCTGAAGTCCAAGCGATTCCATCTGTATTTCCACTATTAGTAAAATAATCTAAGGCGGTTTTGCCTGTCGCATCTTTGAATTGTAATATCGATTTCAGCATTTCCTTCGGAAACACCTCACCAAACTCCTTAAGATTTTTCAGATTATTTGCTTTAGCAAAAGTAATACATTTTTGTTCCGCAAATTCGTATGGCGCTTTTTTCACGGGATTATTTTTATTGGTAAAAGTTTTACGGATTAAGTGTTCAGGAATTGATGAAATATAATCTTTGAGCTCTTCAGTATTTTTTTTGATTTTTAAAATAAATACTTCTGCGATTTTGGCTTCCAATGTATTGGTGGGTTCTTTAAAACCTTTATCTGTGCGAATTCCTTTATATTCATTCAAATATTGGCCTACACATTTGTATTCTCCTTTTCGTAGTTGTGTAATAAGAAAATAACTGATGTTATCCAAGTAGTCATACTTATCTTTCGATTTAATTTTTGCTTGGATATTTTTAGTATCGACACTTAATAACCATTTTGTGACATCATCGTGTCCAGAATAAGTTGACCATAAAATTGCAGAATCTCCATTTTTATCTTGGTGCTTTAATAATTTGTCTAATGTCTCGCGAGAAATATTTTGACTAAGTGACTTTAATAGATCTAACTTATTATCTTTAGCTAATTCAATAAAAAGATCGCATAGCTTATTGTTAATCGTTTCTTGAAACATCGGAATTTTAGCCATATTTTTTAAGTGTAGAAATGCACCATTTTTGATAAGCGTATCAATTTCTTGAAACGCTCTTTCTTTGAATATAGGGTTACCACGGCGATATTCAATAAATTTAATATTTGGTTTCTCTAACATTTTTTTTATTTTTTCAAAGTCTTTTACCTCAATTAAATCGATCAATTCATCATTGATGGCATAATCTTTATAACAAAGTCCAGCTTGATTGGTTTTATTTTGCAGCTTTTCGTCTTGATTACTAAACATCAATATATGATTGACGATATCTTTCTTATCATGATACGCCGCAAGTAATAATGGATTATTTCCTGATTTATCTTCACTCATTAAGGCTGCTTGAAAGTTCTTAAGAAACAATGCCTTGATGACATAGAAATCGTCGAAGTCGCCATTGGAGAACCGAGTGATCAACTGTTCTTTTAAAATTTCTTCCACCTTTGGTGACAATGTCAGATCTTTTACATTAGTCAGAATAGATCGAATTTTAGCATAATTCTTTGCATGTGCCAGTTTAACGATACGGCCATGTAATTCATCAATATAATTATTTCCATTTTTATTTTTAATAGTAAGTTGATTTCCATTGTTATCATATTTTAATAACAAATTCATGATTGAAATTGAGCCTTCATATGCAGCCCACATAACAGCAGTATCATGGTTGTCATTTTTTTGAAGGATAAGTTTTTGAAAAATATCTGCGGGTAATTCTGTTTCCCACTTTTGTATCATTGGCAATTTATCGTATTGCGATAATATGATAAGTCTTCTTCCCATTTTCTCAATCGCAAAGTCGTGAAATTCAGGAATTTGTAGAATTATCTTTAATGCGTCTAGCTTATCAGATTTCACAAGCTCGATGATATGTTGTTGCATTAATTGTTTAAAAGGTTCACCTTTTTGTCTTTTTTCAATAAATTTCATTGGTTTTGGTTCTAATGCCAATGTTGCTTTAATTTCGGCGTAATTTTTATCACGAATAAGCGTTGATAAAGTTTTATCTATATCAAAATCATGACAACTATAATTCAGATGATGTTTACTCTCTTGCAGAAATTTATTTCCATCTAAGGATAAAATAAAATTATGCGTCTTTTCATCTCCATATTCCGCTGCTAAATTTAAAGGATTCAATCCTTCATCATCTAGTGATTTCATGTTAGATAGAAAAATATCTGGAAATAATGTTTGCATTTCTTTTAATTTATCTAAAGAATTATCTTTAATATGCTCAAAACAGCGCCCTTTGAATTCATATTTTAAAGAGAGTAAAAGTGCGGGATCATTTATCGCATCCGTGATTTGTTTTATAACCGTATATTTATTGTTCTCAGCTAAATCTTTTAAAAAATATAATAATTCATCGAGATAATTACGACCATTACGGTTTCTCGTATTTTTTTGGGCATTATCTTGATCATGTTCTAATAAAAATTTAACGATACCAACATATCCCTTAGAAGCTGCCCAGGTGATAGGGATATCTGAAATCGAATCTTTAAGTAGTAATGCTTTCTTAAAAAGATCAATTGGAACGATCTTTGCATATTCTTTAAATAATTCAACATGAGATTCGTATTTTGCAATTGCGATCAATCGCTCACTTAAAGATGGAATTATCTTCTCATCCATGGGATAAAATTTATTAATTTGTTGTAATTTAATAAAATCATCTTTTTTTATGAGTTCTTTCATATTATTAAAGATAATCTGGTGAAATGAAGGGAAATTTCTATCCTCAATAAATTCAAATTTTTTATGATTTTTATCTTCGTGTTCTTTCAAAAGAATATTTATTTTTTCGAAGTCATGCGATTTTGCAAGTTGAATTAAATGTAATTGAAATGCATAATCATTATAACAATATCCCCTCAAGTTTTTTTGATTCCGCCATTTATTTTGCACATCAAGGCTCAATAAAAATTCAACCAATTTTTCATGATTTTCGAGTGTTGCTAATATTAATGCGTTATTTTTACTAATATCTTGTTGATTAAAGATGGTAGAAAATAAAGTATCAGAACAAAGATCCTTAAGTTCCTTTATTTTATCTACATCGCCTTTTACTACAAGCTCTCTGAATTGTTCTGTTAATATAATCTCGGTACATTGCATCATCCCGGAACCTTTGACTTCATCCATAACAAACTTCATTTTTTTATAATCTTTTTGTTGAGATAGCGCGTTAAGGTGAATCGCTAGCGCTTTTAAGTAATTGAATCCATCTTTATTCAGAATATTTTTTTGAATATCTTCTTTATCTTCGTTCAATATAAAGTTAACAATCTCTGTGTGACCTGGAAATGCAGCTCGGAGGATTGCGGTCGAACCATTTGGGTCAGGTTTAATTAATATTTTTTTAAATACAAAGTCTGGCAAAATTTTTGAAAGGTATTTAATTTTTTCGAGATCACCATTGCTAGCATACCCTAATAATTTGCTAGAAAGAAAATATTGTACTTCAGGGCTATTTGCCATTTCAGGATATTCTGCGAGATATGTCTCAAGAATGGTAAAATTTCCACGTATTATATTGTGACTAGCATGCGAAACCATTGCTTCGAAAAAATTTTGGTTTTTCGTATTTTTGAGAGTGACTAAAATACCTTTGGTGTCTCGATATATTAAATAATTAACACAATCAAATTTTTGATTTGTGGCCGCTAAATGCAATGCGGTATTACCTAATTCATCTTGAAAGGCTAGTACATTATCTAGAAATTTTGCATTTAATATTTTTTTTAAACTAGCAAGATTTCCGCTTTTTGCAAATTCTAAAAATTGTTCTCCCATCATTTTAGTAAGGAATTTATTGAATTTATTCGTAGGATCATTTTTTTGCTTGAATTTTTTTAAGGCTTTATATTTTTGATTAAGTATAAGTTGCCTTATTTTTTTTAGGTTTAAACAATCTTCGGATTTCCAGTTCGTTTGGTGAGAGGTTGTCTCCAATAACCATTGCATCAATTCAACATTTGTCTTATCAATTGCTATCATTAAAGCATTGTTACCTGATTTATTTTCAGCGGCTAATAATTTCTTAAATATGTTTTCAGGCACGGAATCTTTAAATAATTTCAGAGAGGTTAAATTTTGATTTTCTACTGCTTCAATAAATTTTTCACATAGTTGACCTATGCTCGTATTTTGATTATTAACTGTATCTTTATCTTCAAATAGTTGAGCTATGGTAATATTTTTAGTATTAACTATCTTTTCAAGTGGTATATTTTTATATTCTTGAAAGATATATTTTATTTGTTTGAAATTTAGATTTTTAATGGATTCGTATAGATTGATATTGACATTATCGAGATAGTTGCCCAATTCATTACTAAGTACTTCTTTTTGCAAATTTTCAGTATCTTGTAACAATAACCATGCTGCAATTTCGTTATATCCTCTGTTACAAGCCCAAATTAAGGCATTATTACCATGCTGATCTTTATGTGATAAAAGTTTATTTAGATCTTTTTTCGAAATAGCGGCAGCAATTTCTTTGATGCCTGAAAGATTGTTATTTTTGGAGAGCTCAAGGATTTGTTCATTCAGATGATCGTGAAGTTTATCTAAATCAATATTTGATTTTGAAATTTTATTTTGATATTCCTCAAACAATTTTGTAAACGGGCCGGTGTGTTTATCATGGCGTGTTTTCACACTGCGTATTAAGTCTCCATGATTAATGCACGTGTAATGATTTGTCATGTTTGAATAATTGTTAATAACGGAATTAATATTTGTGACGATTGAATTGAGTTGTTCTTTTTTGAATTTCCATCCAAACTCTAAAAAATATTTTCCTTCATCATAGTGCGCACGTTTTTCTTGTTCTGCTTTTAAGAATACTCCTTCAATTTCTGCAAGACCTGCAAGAATACTCATTCGTTTATATTCGTTATGACCAAAATATCTGTGATTTAAAGAAAATGATCCGTCACGCGTATCATATTCAATATTAAGCTTCGCGCTATGGTTTCTGAGTGCAATATTATACTCGACGAAAAGCATCGGGTGTTGATGCTGAATCGACAGGCGCTGGATATTGCTCTCACTATCTGTATTGCTTTCAATTTTCTTCATTAATAAAGTGAGCGGTTCTGGTAGTTGTTGCAAGTCGATTTCACCATCTTTGGCTAAAATCACGGTGCTCGCTAATATATTTTGGTGAAAAAGGCTAAAAAATTCTTCCAAGGTAACAGAATTTTTTTTCCTCACGAATTGTCGATAAAAAGACGCAGCAACGCCAACTGTCGCAGATGCAATAGAAACTTCACCGGATGGGTTAAGTTGTTTGCTATCCTCTTTTTTCGAGGTCGCTTGAAAACTTTCCGTGATGACTTCAATCATCTTGTGTTTGGGGTTATATTCTTCATCATGTTGTATGCTCTTCCGCCATTTATCATATTGTTCCGTCGGAATGGCTTCCATGCATACTCTCATTAAATCATGATAGGGTTGTAACAATTTGACAAATCGTTTGACTAACAAAGTCGATTGAGTTGCATATTCTTGGCTTCCTTTTAAACTTTTAATGCTTTTGTCGATGACATCAGCAAGATACTGAACTTGCTTTAATAGCGCTTGTTTCGAAAGATTCGACATTGATTTTTTTAAATCAAGCGATTTAATGATAGGAATAAGATTTTCTTCAAATTCTTTAAAAAGTTTGTCAAATTTTTTCGGTTCATTCCATTCGGGAATGCGTTTTTCAAAACTTGAAATAGTCTGGTGATTTTCTATTAACCGTGAAGACTTAAATTCACCCAAATTTTTTTCGATTTCATTAAATAAGCGTGTAGCATTCGTTTTATCCGTTAAGTTACTCACGTATATTTTTGGAAAACAGTTGTTGACCAATTCTGATTGCAAATTAAATTGGAAGCAAAGTTTAATATATTTGGCGAGTAATTTACGCGTGATAGGATGTTTGCTGCAATAAGTTGCAAAATCCGTCCATTTTGCACGGGTCGTTGGATGCAATATCAATTGATTCAGCTTGACAAATTCAACGAGAAATTCTTTTCTTTGTGGTGCGATGAATTTTTGCGGTAGTTTGATTTCATTATTTTTATTGAGAGCTGCTATTTGTTTGATGGAATCAGAATAAAGACCTTCTTCTCCCGCGTCTACCACTAATGCTTTCAATTTATTAACTAAGTCTAATAAAAGATGCTGTGTACTTTCTTTTTCTGTTTCTTTGTCGGATGTCGACAACTTCGTTAAGCAATGATCAATTTCTGCAATGGAATGCATCGCATGCAAAAATAATTTTTTATGAGGGGAATTCTTTTTTGAAGCATTGGTCGATCCGCTGATTTTTTTAAAAATAGTAGTGATCTTTTGTAACGCTTCAAATTGCGCTTCATTTTTATTTTGGAAAGAGGCGGCTTCAAGATTCTCGATAGAAGTGTTTAATTCAGAGTAAGCTTTTTTAGGATTAAAAGTGACGTCTTTATTTTCTAAGTATTTTTTGATAGTCGCATTCAGTTCTTTATTATCACTCATGCTTATCGGTAATAACGTTTTCCTCGCACTTTTGGATGAAACAAATAAACCTTCTCCAATAATTTTGGCATTTGAAAGTTCTGTTTCTCGAGATTCTGCTAGCTTACATTGATTTGCCCAATTGACGATAGACTGATGTTGTGTATCCGCGATAAGAATAGGATTTTTTTGATTGACGATGTGGCTAATGACATTGATATCCGTTTTAAAAACAGGAATTCCCATCGCATTAAATTGCGCAGCTTCATGCGAAGTGCTGGCTGATGGTTTCGCGACAAAAACGGCGCGAGTGTTTTCTTCGGTCCGGGATTCTTCCAAACATTGTTTTAAAGCATTTTCGATATTATCAGCAATCACCACTTGTTTTGACTCAGTAATAACTTTGGTGACTGAGCCTGCGGGTGATATAACGGCGGCATTTATTTTTTCAATATTATTATCGTTTTTTATTTTATTCCAATGTTCCGGCAAAATAGCAGAAGGCTTAACTTTTTTGCTGTGTGCAGGGATGGGGCGCGCTTGTACAATATTCAAAGTTTTCGTCAAGGGTTCATAGACGAATTCTATGTCCATTGGCATGCTGTAATGTGCTGCGATTTTTCTGCCAATATTTGCAATTCTTTTCGCGATGTCAGGATCTAAGGTTGGATTTTTTTGTAAATTTTCCGTGTTTGATTTTAGTATTAGTTTTCGTTTAGGTGGAAGCCCAGAACCAACTTTTTCCTCCGTTGGAATTAATCGTAACGGTTTTGCATGAATTTCGGCATGCACTACACCTTCTTCTGTGACCTCGTAAGTATCGAAAGGTGTTTTGCTGTTAACAATCGCTTCACCATGTCCAGGTGCCACATCCATTCGAGTCATCGGTCCGCCCGCATACATCACACCGGATGCGACGATATGACTTTCTTTTTCTTCACCTTCCAGTTGTTCTCCTATCATTTTCTGGATGAGCACGGGCATAAAAGAATCTTTTTTTATCGTGTCACCACTTACTAAACGTTGGGCAATCGATTTTTTGCTGAAATAGGACGCAACAACAACACCAATCGCATTTGAAATGGATTTTTCTTCATTTTTGATCGCTGCAACACTTTTATTACCACCCGGATTTGCAATTTCAACGGTATCTTCTTCACCGGTACTTCGGACCATCAGTAAAGCATCTTTTTCTAAATTTTTTAAAGATGAAATAGGGAAGGGGTGTTTATTAAAACATTCTTTGATGAGTGTTTGTAATTTTTTAAGCGCTAATTTTTCTGATTCTGATAAAGCTTGTCCACGATGATAATCAACAAAATTATTCCATAAAGTACGCCATTCTTTTACATGGGTATCTAAATGCGCTTTAATCATTGCATCGTCGATAGGTGCAATTTCCGGAACTTTTATTTTGATAACATCATCAGTAAAAGTGCTGCATAACTCATTTAATTCCATTAAATTTGAAGATTTATTACCGAAACGAGTTGCATTTTTTTTGATACGATCTTGGACGGACGGCTGCGCCAATTGCGATAGAGAAAACATGTTCATTCCTTTTTTTATTATTATTTTGTTATTATTATTTTTTTTGAATAAACTTTTTTAGTAAACTATTTTGTTGGAATTCTAGCTTGAAAATTTTTCATAAGCAAACTGTTTTAACTTCCGTCATCTATGTCATGCCAGCATGCTTTTAGCTGGCATCCAAGCGGCTTCGCTAAATGCAGACTGGATGCCAGCTAAAAGCATGCTGGCATGACATAGACGACGGTGTTTAAATTCAAATGGATTGTTTTGACATAATCGAGGATAATATTCACATGAAAATTTCTGAATTAATTGAAGCAAATTTGAAGGTTGATGGTGAGGCAAAAGGCCTCGCATTAGATAGTCGTGAAGTTAAGCCGGGTGATGTTTTTTTCGCGTTACATGGACCACATTATGATGGCCGAGATTATATTGATGAAGCAATTCAAAAAGGGGCGATTGCAATTATTGCCGATACGAAACCGGATAAAATTCTAGATAAGCCTCTTATTATTTTACCTGAATTACGACAAGAGCTGAGTCACATCGCCGCGAGATTTTATCAAAATCCCGCAAAAAAAATGAAAATCATTGGCGTGACGGGTACTAATGGTAAAACGTCTTGTACGCATTTTATTGCGGCTGCTTTAAAAACCCTACAAATTCCATGCGGAATTATTGGAACGTTAGGGATCGGTACTTATGGCAAGATAAATACGACTAATAGTTCTTTGACAACACCTGATGCGATTACCTTACAACAAACTTTCGCACAATTTTTAGAAGAGGGTGTGACACATGTGGCGATGGAAGTTTCTTCTCATGGGCTCGATCAAGGACGTGTGAATGATGTGCCATTTACCGTAGGCGTGTTTACCAATTTAACGCGTGATCATCTCGATTATCATGGCACCATGGAAGCTTATGGTAATGCTAAAAAGAAGCTATTCATCAATCCTTTGTTACAATCCACGGTCATAAATTTTGATGATCCTTTTGGTCGAGAACTCATAGCGGAACTCAAAGACCCTTATTTTTATAGCATTAACGATAACCCAATCTCTGGGAAAGTTATCCGGGCCTATAATGTCCATATTGATGATCATGGAATTACTGCTAATGTGTCGACCCCCTGGGGAGATTCGATATTACGATCTTCGTTAGTTGGTCTATTTAATTTAAGCAATTTATTAGGTGTTTTGGCCACGCTTTGTTTATTAAAAATTGATTTAGAAACGGCTTTAGCCTGCATTAAAATGCTTTCGCCAGTTCCCGGACGGATGGAACGATTTGGTGGTAGTACTAAACCTCTCGTGATTGTGGATTATTCGCATACGCCTGATGCTTTAGAAAAAGCCTTAAAAACACTACGGGAACATTGCCAAGGAAAGCTATATTGTGTCTTTGGTTGTGGGGGAGATCGTGATCGAGGAAAACGTCCCATCATGGCTGCTATCGCTGAAAAATATGCGGATGTTGTCATGGTGACAGACGATAATCCACGCAATGAAGACCCGGAAGCGATCACTCAGGACATTTTTAAAGGTTTTTCTCATCCAAATAAGGCGATTTTGCAACATGATCGTTCTAAAGCGATCCAGAACGTAATACAATATGCTAAACCTGGCGATTGTGTATTGATTGCCGGAAAAGGTGCGGAAACGTACCAATTAATAAATGATCAAAAGATACCATTTAGCGACGCAATGACAGTGGTTTCAGCTTTAGGAGAGTAAAGTAATGCTCGTTTGGATTAGCGAATATTTGGCGCAATATTTCCATTTTTTTCATGTGTTTCAATATCTCACTTTACGCGCGATTATCGGCGCTTTGACAGCATTGCTCGTGGCCTTGTTTATTGGCCCTATGATGATTCGTCGTCTCAGCTTGTATAAAGTCGGCCAAGTGGTACGAGATGACGGTCCGCAAAGTCATTTATCCAAAAGCGGAACGCCCACCATGGGCGGGTCCTTGGTCTTGGTTGCGATCGCGTTTTCGACGCTCCTATGGGGTGATCTTACTAACCGTTACATTTGGTTAGTATTGTTGGTGACGATAGGGTTTGGATTAATCGGTTGGCGTGATGACTATTTAAAACTGATTAAAAAAAATAGCAAAGGACTTTCCGCGAAACACAAATATCTCATGCAATCTTTCATTGGCCTCACTGCTGCTTGTTATTTATATTTTACCGCTACTTTACCTGTTGAAACACAACTGGTATTTCCTTTCTTCAAACACATGCTTTGGCCGCTTGGGCCCTTTTTCATTGTATTTTCTTATTTCGTTATTGTGGGAACAAGCAATGCGGTCAATTTAACGGATGGACTCGATGGCCTCGCGATTTTACCTGCCGTGATGGTGGCGGCGGCATTGGGGATTTTTGCCTATGCGACAGGCAATTGGCAATTTGCCAATTATCTCGCCATTCCCTATGTGTCAGGCGCCGGAGAAATTGCCGTTTTTTGTGCGGCACTCGTCGGGGCGGGTTTAGGATTTCTGTGGTTTAATACCTATCCCGCACAGGTTTTTATGGGTGATGTGGGTGCATTATCACTAGGCGCGGCATTAGGTATTATTGCCGTCATTGTGCGTCAAGAACTGATTTTATTTTTAATGGGCGGCATTTTTGTGTTAGAAACCGTCTCTGTTATTTTACAAGTCGCGTCTTTCAAATTAACCGGTCGCAGAATTTTTCGCATGGCGCCCATCCATCATCATTTTGAACTGAAAGGCTGGCCGGAGCCACGCGTTATTGTCAGATTTTGGATTATTACGTTTATATTAGTGTTATGTGGATTGGCAACATTAAAATTGCGTTAACGGAAAATATCTCGATGACAAAAGATTTATATATCATTATTGGTTTAGGGACGACAGGTTTTTCATGTGCGGAATATTTGCGAGCACGAGATATTCCTTTCGCCGTCATGGATACGCGCACAAATCCTCCGCATTTAACGCAATTTAAAGAGCGTTATCCAGATGTGGTGTTATCCTTAGGCGAATTCGATGACACTTTATTGTCGAGTGCCTCGAAACTCATTATTAGTCCCGGACTTTCCTTAAAACATCCTGCGATTGCAAAACAAATTGCGCGTGGTGTGCCTGTGATTGGAGATATTGAACTTTTTGCGAGAGACGTGACATCCCCCGTGATTGCCATTACGGGCACCAACGCGAAAAGCACAGTCACAACCCTCGTGTATGAAATGGCAAAAACGGCAGGGATTAATGCAAAAGTTGGTGGTAATTTAGGCGTTCCCGCTCTCGAATTGCTGGATAAAAACGTTGAGTTATTTGTTTTAGAACTTTCAAGTTTCCAACTCGAAACCACCCATACTTTAAAACCAAGCGTTGCTACGGTCTTAAATGTGACACCTGATCATATGGATCGTTACAACACTTTTGCAGAGTATTGCTTTGCAAAAAAACATGTTTACTCCAATTGTCATGTGGCGGTTTGCAATCGTGACGATCCTTTTACGGATTGTGGAGATGAATTCACAAAACAAAAATTACAATTCACCTTGGATGTACCAAAAGAAAAAGAATTTGGCTTAATTGAAAAAAATAAAGAAACCTATTTGGCATTCGAAAATCAAATATTAATGCCGGTGAATGAATTACCTATTCTTGGCAGACATTATCAAGCCAATGCACTTGCGGCGTTAGCGATAGGGCACGGTCAAGGATTTCCATTAAAACCCATGCTGCAAACTTTAGTTCAATTTAAAGGATTACCACATCGCTGCCAACTGGTGCGTGAGCGTAATGGTGTCCTTTGGTATAACGATTCTAAAGGAACAAATGTAGGCGCAACGCTTGCCGCGATCGAAGGGTTGGGTAATGTCATTAAAGGAAAATTAATTTTAATCGCAGGCGGGGTAGGCAAAAATGCAGATTTTTCTCCGCTTATTCTCCCTATCGAAAAATATGTGAAAACGGTGGTCTTAATTGGAGAAGCCGCTCCCGTTATTGCAAATGTATTAGGTGATCGTGTCGAAGTGATTATTACAAAAACGATGGATGAAGCCGTTTTTATTGCTGATAAAGTGGCAGATAGTGGCGATAGCGTTTTGCTTTCTCCCGCATGTGCAAGTTTGGATATGTTCGATAACTTTGAGCATCGAGGGAGAGTGTTTAGCGAAATTGTGAAGGGGATGTGATCATTAACTCTCATACCAATCTGTCATGCCAGCATGCTTAAAGGTGGCATAAAAACATGCTGGCATGACACTGATAAAAGGGGAAAAATATGTTTAACCGTTCTCCCGTACGATCGATTTCCCCACCCATACCCTACGATCATTGGTTAATACTTATTGTTATTAGTTTAATCAGCATTGGATTGTTAATGGTGGCCTCTGCTTCCATTGCCATTTCAGATCATCAGCCTTTTTATTATTTATATCGACAACTGGTGGGTTTGACGCTGGGTGTACTGGTCGGCTCCATCGTGATGCAGTTCGAAATTGCAACCTGGCAAAAAGTCACGGGAATCATGTTAATTGGCGTCATGTTTTTATTGATCCTCGTATTGATTCCGGGTATTGGACACGTGGTAAAAGGAAGCGCTCGATGGGTAGGTATCGGGCCATTTCGCATTCAAGCATCAGAAATTGCAAAATTTGTCGTAGTGATTTATATTGCGGGCTATTGTTTCAGACGCAATGCAGAAATTCGAAAAAATATTACAGGATTCATTAAACCACTTGGATTATTAGGCATTATTTCGTTATTACTTTTGCGAGAGCCTGATTTTGGTGCGACGGTAGTCATCATGACGACTGCACTTGGCATGATGTTTTTAGCGGGTATGCGCATTCAACATTTTTTATTATTGTTTATATTCGTGGCGATTGCTTTAAGCGTACTTGCAATCATTGAACCATACCGCGTAGAGCGTTTGACAACTTTTTTAAATCCTTGGGAAAATCCGTACAATAGTGGCTATCAATTGACGCAATCATTGATAGCATTCGGTCGAGGAGGTTGGTTGGGAGTAGGTTTAGGGAATAGCATTCAAAAACTTTTTTATTTACCCGAGGCGCACACGGATTTTGTATTTGCAGTGATTGGAGAAGAATTTGGTTTGGTCGGGGCATTTGTGATTATTGCCTTGTTTGCCTCCTTGGTTTTTCGAATTTTTTGGATAGGACGGAAGGCCCAACAATTAGGCAAGCATTTTGCGGGTTTTATGGCATACGGTTTTGGGTTGTGGATTGCGATACAATTCATGGTAAGTATCGGCGTCAATACAGGCGTATTGCCTACGAAGGGATTAACACTGCCTTTAGTGAGTTACGGCGGCAATAGTATGCTAATTAGCTGTGTATTGATTGCAATGCTATTAAGAATTGATTATGAAAATCGTACAGTCATGTTAGGATTGCGAGATGGTTAAGGCGAAGCGCGTATTGATAATGGCAGGTGGTACCGGGGGACATGTTTTTCCGGGGCTTTCTGTCGCAAAATGTTTGCGAGAAAACGGTTTTGATGTGCACTGGATGGGTACCGAAAAAGGGTTAGAAGCGAAGATTGCAACGGCGAACCAATTTCCCCTCCATTTGATCCATATTCAAGGCGTGCGTGGAAAAGGTTTAAAAAATTTGTTATTAGCTCCTTGGCGCCTAACAAAAGCAATTCTCGAAGCCATGCAAATTATCCGTTCTCTTAATCCCGATGTAGTGATAGGGATGGGGGGATTTGTAAGTGGTCCGGGTGGGATTGCGAGCTTTATTTTGCACAAAAAATTGATTATTCATGAACAAAATGCGAGAGCCGGTTTAACCAATCGCTTTCTCGCAACCTTTGCGACGAAAGTGCTAGAAGGATTCCCCAATACCTTTAAATTCCGTCGAAATGTCATGACGATTGGGAATCCGGTTCGAAGAGAAATAGCAGCAATAGCCGCGCCAATTGAGCGTTTTAAAGAAAGAACGGCACCCGTTCGATTATTGGTATTTGGCGGGAGCTTAGGGGCGGATGCGATTAACCAACTATTACCACAGGCGCTCGCCAAATTACCCGCGGAAGTTCGACCCAGCGTGCGTCATCAGGCAGGAGAAGCCAATTATCCTCGCACCGCAAAATCCTATGAAGAACACGGGATCGCAGCCGAAGTCGTCCCTTTTATTCATGAAATGGATAAAGCCTATGCGTGGGCTGATATGGTATTATGTCGGGCAGGTGCCTTAACAGTCGCTGAGCTATGTGCGGCGGGCCTTGGCGCTATTTTGATTCCTTATCCTTATGCTGTGGATGATCATCAGACAGCGAATGCCAATTTTATGGCGAATAAAAAGGCGGCAATACTTGCCAAACAATCGACGCTGAATGCGGATATATTGGCGGTGATGTTGAAGGAATTATGTATTTCGGCAGAAAGAAGGCAGGCGATGGCCGTCGCTGCTTATCAATTACGTACCGTCAATGCGGCGGATCAAATTTTAAACATCTGTAAGGAGATTTGTCATTGAGTTGGACATTTGAAATGGGACGTGTGAAACACATTCACTTTGTCGGAGTAGGTGGCGTTGGTATGGCTGGCATTGCAGAGGTGCTATTAAGCCAGGGTTATCGTGTTTCAGGTTCTGACTTATCCGATAACAGTTTAACAAAACGCTTGGCGTCCATTGGCGCTGACATTTCTTTAGGTCATGATGCAAATAATATTATCAATGCAGATGTCGTCGTGCGTTCATCGGCCATCGATATGGACAATGTCGAATTAATGGCGGCGCGCGAGAGACGGATACCGATTGTTGCTCGTGCAGAAATGCTCGGGGAGCTGATGCGTTTTCGTTATGGTATTGCGATTGCGGGTACGCACGGAAAAACTACCACGACAAGTTTAGTCACCAGTATTTTAACCGAAGAAGGCGTGGATCCCACTTTTGTGATTGGCGGTCGTTTAAATAGTGCAGGAAGCAACGCGCGTTTGGGTGCAAGCCGATATTTAGTGGCAGAAGCGGATGAATCGGATGCGTCATTTTTATATTTAAAACCGATGGTTTCTGTCGTCACGAATATTGATGCGGATCACATGGGTACTTATCATGGCGATTTTGCAGAATTGCGTGGTGCATTCATTGAATTTTTACATCGCTTACCCTTTTATGGTTTAGCAGTACTTTGTATGGATGATCCCGAAGTCAAAAACATTTTGCCTGAAGTTGCACGTCCTTATTGCACTTATGGGTTTGATGAAGAAGCGGATTTTCGCGCAACACTCGTTGTGCAAACTGGTACAAAAATGCATTTCGTGGCTGAACGTCCACATCATAATAAAATTGAGATTACTTTAAATCTTCCAGGTAAACATAATGTATTAAATGCACTGGCGGCGATTGCGGTTGCAACTGAATTAAGGGTTTCCGATCGCGCGATTCAGCGTGCGCTTGAAAATTTTTCCGGCATTGGGCGACGATTCCAAATCTACGGAGATTTTCCTTTACAAAAAGGTGGGAGTGTCACATTGATTGATGATTACGGTCATCATCCGCGCGAAATTGCTGCAACCATTCAAGCAGCAAGACATAGTTGGCCTGATCGACGGTTTGTGATGGTGTATCAACCACATCGATATACGCGTACGAGAGATTTGTTCACCGATTTTTGTGAAGTATTGGCGAATCCAGACGTGCTTTTATTATTAGATGTCTATTCTGCGGGTGAAAATTTTATTGAAGGCGCAGATGGTGTCTCTCTTTCCAACGCCATTGCAACGCATGCAGCTAAAAATCCCATATTCGTAGAAGATCATCAAAAACTCGCGGATATTTTACAAAGTGAACTCCGTGATGGTGATGTGTTGTTGATGCAGGGCGCAGGAAATATTGGCATGCTCGCATCTAATCTTGCGGCATCTGGGCTTCGCGAATCTGTTCCCGTAAAAGCCAGCGCTTAGATAGCAATTCATATGCGAAATGTGTATGATAAAGCGTGAAGCAGCTTTGAGGTAGACATTACGGATGATGATCAGACGAGTTGCAAAAAATTACAAGGATATTAAATTTTCATGGAAATGGGCGGCAAAAATATTTTCTTTTGCTGCTTTTATTTATTGTGTCTCTTTTTGTATACATCAAATCCGTGCCGGTAGTTATTTCCAAATCAAAGAAGTGAAAATTGCCGGCGTCAATTACACAGATCATAATGAAATTCAAAATGTATTAAAACCTTTAGTTAATCAAGATTTTTTCAAAGTAGAAGTCGATCAAATTAAGCAACGATTGTTGCAATTTCCTTGGGTTTCAGAAGTCGCGGTGCGACGCGTCTGGCCGGAAAGCATTAATATTCGCGTGATTGAAAAAACTTCTATTGCCAAATGGAATGACGCAGGCTTGTTAACCACCACCGGTGAAATTTTTAATCCCAAAAAAAATACTTACCCCACCAATTTACCGCAGTTTAAAGGGCCTCCTGGCACCCAAATGCAGATGTTAAATTATTTTGACATTATTGATAGTTTAATTTCACCGTTAGAATGTAAAATTGCAGAATTAGAGTTGACAGATGCGCACGCGTGGCATATTACACTTTCAAATGGAATAAAATTAAATTTAGGATACAAAGATATCTTGACTCGGATGGGGCATTTTGTGAAAGTGTACCCCAAAATAGTTGGTAGTCGCGCATCTCGTGTAGAATATGTAGACTTGCGCTACTCAAATGGGCTTGCAGTACATTGGAAAACGTAACCTTATTGATTTGGAATTACGAAGATGGCAAAGAAGCCAAATAAAGATTTAATGGTAGGCATCGATATCGGTACTTCAAAAGTAGTGACGATTGTTGGCGAAGTTACTCCCGATGGTAAATTAAATATTATTGGTTTAGGTTCACACCCGTCACAAGGTTTGAAGCGGGGCGTCGTGGTTAACATTGAATCCACCGTGCAATCGATACAACGTGCAGTAGAAGAAGCCGAGCTCATGGCAGGCTGTCAAATCTATTCAGCTTATACCGGTATCGCGGGCAGTCATATTCGCAGTATTAATTCCAATGGAATTGTTGCGATTCGTGATAATGAAGTCACACAAACCGATGTGGATCGTGTTATCGATGCTGCAAAAGCGGTGGCGATTCCTGCTGATCAAAAGATTTTACATATTTTGCCGCAAGAATTTAAGATCGATAGCCAAGATGCGATTCGTGAACCGATTGGTATGTCGGGTGTGCGTCTCGAAGCGAAAGTCCATATTGTGACTGGAGCTGTCAATGCCGCACAAAATATTGTGAAATGTTTAAAACGATGCGGACTCACCGCAAGTGACATCGTGCTTGAACAATTTGCATCAAGCCAATCCATTTTATCGGATGACGAAAAAGAATTAGGTGTTTGTTTGATTGATATTGGGGGTGGTACCACCGATATCGCATTATTCACGGAAGGTTCTATTCGTCATACGGCTGCGATTCCGATTGCGGGTGATCAAGTGACGAATGATTTAGCCATTGCATTACGCACCCCGACAAGAAATGCAGAAGATATTAAAATTAAATACGCGTGTGCGCTGCAAGAACTTGCAGATGCAGATTATATGGTAGACATTCCCGCGATGGGAGATCGTCCACAACGACAAGTGCCCAAACGATTTATCGCAGAAGTTGTTGAAGCGCGATATGAAGAATTATTTACGCTTGCTTATGAAGAATTACGGCGGAGTGGTTTAGAAGACATGATGGTCGCAGGCGTGGTTTTAACGGGTGGCGCATCTAAAGTTGAAGGGGCGGTTGAGCTCGCTGAACGAATTTTTAAAATGCCGGTTCGTGTGGGTGCACCACACCACATCACCGGTTTAACCAATATTATTAATAATCCCATTTATGCAACAGGTGTCGGATTATTATTGTATGGAATGCAACAACGAGATGGTCAGCGCGATGGTTTAGGCCAGCCGACAATCAAATCATTATGGGGCCGAATGAAAGGTTGGTTCCAAGGGAATTTTTAATTAAGACTAGTCGCATTTTTATATAGGAGCCACATATGTTTGAATTAGCAGAAACGAGTCCGCAAAACGCAGTGATCAAAGTTGTCGGTGTGGGTGGCGGGGGTGGTAATGCAATCGAACATATGATGACTGGCGCGATCGAGGGTGTTGAATTTATTTGTGCGAATACTGACGCACAAGCGCTGAAAAAATCTTCCGCAAATACCTTAATCCAATTGGGCGAAAGTATTACGCGTGGATTAGGTGCAGGCGCAAATCCTGAAATAGGTCGCAAATCTGCCGAAGAAGATCGCGAACGTATTAAATCGGCGCTCACAGGTGCCGATATGATTTTCATTACTGCGGGTATGGGTGGTGGTACGGGTACAGGTGCTGCACCGATTTTTGCACAAATCGCAAAAGAATTAGGAATATTAACTGTCGCGGTGACAACGAAGCCTTTTACTTTTGAAGGCAAAGTTCGTATGCAGGTGGCAGAAAAGGGTATTGCTGATTTAAGTCAAAATGTTGATTCGTTAATTACCATTCCGAATAACAAATTACTAACGGTACTCGGCAAGAATGTCACACTCGTTAATGCATTTAAAGCGGCAAATGATGTGTTAAGGGGCGCAGTACAAGGTATTGCTGAATTGATTACGCGTCCGGGTTTAATCAACGTCGATTTTGCGGATGTGCGAACCGTCATGTCTGAGATGGGAATGGCAATGATGGGCACGGGTGTTGCGTCCGGTGAAAATCGCGCAAGACTTGCAGCTGAAGCCGCGATCTCAAGCCCATTATTAGAAGATGTCGACATGACAGGTGCACGCGGTGTGTTGGTGAATATTACCGCGGGTGTCGATATGTCTATTGGTGAGTTCGAAGAAGTGGGCGACGCCATCAAAAATATTATGTCTGAAAGCGCAACCGTGGTCGTTGGTACGGTGATTGACCCTGAATTACGTGATGAAGTACGTGTGACTGTCATCGTGACGGGTTTAGGTCGCAAACAACAACCAGTCGCACCGCTCACTCGCATTCCTGATTTAATTAAAAATGAAGATGGTATTATTGACTATCACTCATTAGAAAAGCCTGCTGTGATGAGAAAACAAGCGCCATCTTTGGTTACACCGATGAATCCAGCCTCTAATAACAGCGCGCCACAAAAATCCTCCTTACATCATGAATTAGATTACCTGGATATTCCGGCTTTCTTAAGACGCAAAGAAGAAGTGGTGGAGTAAGTCTGGTGTTTATGTTTACCAAAATCCTGTCATTCCCGCGCAGGCGGGAATCCATTCTTAAATCAGACAGAAGCCAAAGTTAATTACTCGCTGTTGGTAAAATTTACCTATGGATTCCCGCCTGCGCGGGAATGACAAGAATATATAATTATCTATTAATCAATAACATACATTCCGCAATACAATCATAATCTTACCTTTAATTTTTTTATTATACAAAAACCTTCTAATTATCAACAAATTGTATTATTCTAAATCGATTGATTTTATTATCATATAAGCATAAAATGTATAAATTATACACAAAACGAGGATTGCATTGAATGATAAGTCGAGAGAGTCGCGAATATTTTGCTAAATATGCTGCAGCTTTGGGTGATTTAAAAGGTAACGACGTCGTTCCATACGATCTAAAAGTGGCAATTAAAGCAAATTTAACTATCGACGAAATTATTCATTGGGAAAATGCCAGCCTTGCAAAGTTTGGTAGTTATCTCGATCCCTTTGCATACGGTAAGAAAGCCTATTTAAACTCCGCAAAAAATCCTGCCATTATGAAAAAATTAAAAGATTTTCATAGTGAAATGGTAAGGACAGATAGACTTAGATCAGAAGAAGAAAAGGAGCGAAATAATCAACACGCGCAACGTGTCGATGTATGGGATGAAGCCTTAAAAGTATTAAATAAGATGGCTAAAAAGATCGAATTTCATGAAGACTGGGATTGGGAATTAAATACGGGAATATTAGAAGAAATTAATCAAACCTGTGGTGTCTTAAACGAGATCGAAGTATTTTTAAGAAATAATGAACAAATTTCTGAGTTCAATTTAAAAAGAATAGAAACTTTACAACAAAAAGCTATTCATAGAATAGATTATTTAGTTAAATTTTTCTTAGAATTAGAGCATGATGATTCTTTAGCTTACATGGAAAATTTACTGAAAATCCAAATTCAGCTTAGAACATTACTCGATAGTAACGAAATTAGTAACGACATTTTTCGAGAAACCGCAAAGACATTACAATTTTTGAATGATTTTATTAACTCAAAAACTTCCCCAGAAAGTATTTTGACTATTGATAACCCACAAACTCGTTATCAATTATTGTTAAAACTACAACAATCTAGAAAACCAACCGATTTCAACTTAAAAGATGCATTAAACAAAGCAAATGTAGCAAGACATACCGAAGATATTTTTCAAATGCGTCGCTTTGGCGAAAAAGATAATTTTATTCGTTATTTTTTAGGAATTCCTAAAGATAGAGGTAATACACCATTCTTCGTCCTGAATGTTCTTTTATATACCGTTGGCTTAGGATTTATTTTTACTCCTTTAAAAAATATTCTGACAATTTTCACGGAATATGCTCCTAAACGTATGCAACTTTTCTTAGAAGATAAAAGTTCTTTTCTAAGTGATATCGCAAAAGGGATATGGTTACTTGGTCGATCTTGGACTTCCCCCGTCGTAAGTTTTAAGGCTGCACTTCAATATGGTACAGAAACCAACAACAAACGTTTAGGAAGAGCATTAGGTTTATTAAGTTTATTCTCTAGCGGAATTTTCTTGGTTGCGGTGATGGTTACGGTGCCTAAAGCTATTATTGGCGTATTAGGTCAAGCAGGGGGAGTATTCGCGAGTATAAATACATTCTTTACTTCGACTATGAAGACGGTTTCCAGTTTACCGAATATCGGATTTTCTTACCTCACACCCACTGTTGTGGTGCCGAGAAAGCAATTAGGAAAAATAGTCGATAAGAGAAGTACTAAGTATATTCATCAAAAATTAGATGTACAAAAATTTAATACAGTTTCTGAAGTACACCGTGATTTTGAAAAACAATACGGTCAGACAGAAACGCAACCAGCAAATGATCGAGCCAATAATCCGCAATATGCAATGGGATCTTCTCATGCAGAACCTATTATAAATTACTCGTCCTCTCAAAGAAGAATGTAGTAAATTCATTGCGTTAGATGAGAAACTTAATCTCGGTTATAATATAGGGAGAAATAAGAAATATTGTGGAGGGGGTTATGAAAAAGACTAAAACTTCACCTAAAAAGAAATCTGCATTGAAGAAAAAACCGGCGGCAAAAAAAGTCGTCAAAAAAGCGATAAAAAAAGCACCTGTCAAAAAGAAAGCATCAATTAAAGCATCAAAACCGGCGAAACCAGCTAAAGTAACGCATACAAAGCGGAAATCCGAGCCCGCTAAAACTGCCGCACCTACGATTGTCATTAAAAAGAATCCAAATGGAATGAATTATTTCCAACAATGTGTTGTTTTGGCCGCGTTGATTAATCAAGAAAGACATCAAAATCACGAATTTCAAACCATTCCATTGCCAGAGATAACTTCCACTTTGCTTCAACCCCTCCGAGAATATTTGAGCCAATACGCTTTTAATTCTGAAGAGATTCAAAATGGATTGGACGATATGGTGCGATGCGATTTTTTTAAGAAAACTTTTCCAGTAAAAAATACAGAAACCCTGTTAGATCTAAATATTCAAGGTAATCCCAAAAAAATAATGGCGCAATTGATTGAACTCGCAGGACCGGAAGCGAGAAAAATTATTTTCCTGAAAGAAGAGGGTGATCGTTTTTTAATACATCGAACCACTTTAGAAAAATATGCGCTAAAAACTGGGCAAATTGAAAACCATATTTTACATCATGATTTGCCAACTTATATGAGCCACGAATCTACGCATCGGGAAATATTAAATCAAATAAATCAGCGCAGCAATGCTCGATATTTTAACCAAGATCATCATCCGCAAAATTTGTCGTCGAAACATAGAAGGGGGAGGGGTTAAATTTTTGCGAATAACTTGATCAAATATGTTTCATGTCCTATACTCTCTCCAACTGTATATGAGCTTGTCATGCCAGCATGTTTTTAGCTGGCATCCAGTAGGGCCTGTCTGGATGCCAGCTAAAAACATGCTGGCATGACAGTGTACTATCACATGCTGCAACCAATATAAAGACAGGTCATCACAATGCAAAAATCTTTTCTCATGATACTCCTCATCCTGAGTTCATTCCTTTATACCAATCTCACTTTCGCAAAACTAAAAGTCGTTGCTGCCGAAAATTTTTATGGCGCTGTCGCAAAAGAACTCGGTGACGAATTTGTGCAGGTGGTAAATATTTTAAATAATCCATCGCAAGATCCACATTTATTTTCAACCACGCCTTCTATTGCAAAGGCCATGGCTGACGCAGATATCATTGTTTATAATGGCGACGATTATGACCCTTGGGTGACGCCAATGCTTAATTCGGAGACTTCATCGCAAATTATTAATGTCGCAAATCTTGCAAAAATTCCCTCAGGCACTAATCCACATATTTGGTATTCTCCGAATGTGATGCCTATATTCGCAAAAAAAATCACCGAATTATATATCGCAAAAGATCCAGAACATCAAAAAATATTTGAATCAAAGTTACAGCAATTTTTAACGGATTATCAAAAAATATTTTCGAAAATCGCTTCCATCAAAACACGTTTTCATAACATAAATGTGATTGCAACAGAGCCTGTATTTAATGAAATGCTTGAAAGTTTCGGATTCACTATACACGGTAAAGATTTTCAGATGAAGATGATGAATGATATTCCGCCCTCGATTTCTGAAATAAAAGAATTTGAAACGGATTTACGAAATCATCGCGTGCAATTATTTATTTTCAATGATCAAGTCGTGAATCCTATGACGACAAAAATGTTAGAGATTGCCAAAGAAGAAAAAATTCCTATTGTTGGTGTGACAGAATTAATGCCGCCAAATATAAGTTATGTTGATTGGATTTTAAGAGAATTGGATCAAGTTGAAAAAGCACTTGAAGGAACCCTTTGATATGATGGCGATTGAAACGCGGAATCTTTTTCTAGGATATAAAAAACATACTATCGTTTCGAATATTAATATAAATATTTCAAAAGGTGAGTTTGTTGCAATTTTAGGTCCGAATGGTGCGGGAAAAAGTACTTTTTTACGATCATTATTAGGATTAGTGAAACCTATTTCCGGTGAAATTTTAATATTAGGTCAGAAACCTGGTTTTAATAATTATCATATTGGTTATATGCCGCAAGCTCGTCATCATATATCAACTGCAAATTTGACGAGTCGTGCGATGTTAGAGGCTGTGTATGATGGTATTCGTTTTGGCGTTTCTTTAGAATCAAAAAAGAAAAACCATGAAATTTCTCGCGTGTTAAATTTAGTAAAAGCCGAGAAATTAAGCGATAAACCGATCCTACAATTATCTGGTGGCGAAAGACAACGAATTCATTTGGCGCAAAGCTTATTGGGTACACCAGAAATTTTATTGTTAGATGAGCCACTTTCAAATTTAGATCCGCATTTTCAAGAAACTTTTATTCATATTTTAGGAGATATTAAAAATCAATTAAACGTGACGATTTTATTAACCGCGCATGATCCTAATCCATTATTGAATGTGATGAGTCACGTATTGTTTTTTGCAAAAGGTAAGTTTTTAATTGGAAAACCCGAAGAAATTATGACAAGTGAAAGATTAAGTGAATTATACGATACCCCGATTGATGTGATTCAATATAACGATCGATTATATGTGTTGGGTGATGGGCATAATATTTTAGGACAAGGAGCGCATCATCATGATTAGTGCACTTTTATCGATGTGGGATTATGAGTTTATGCGCTATGCTTTTTTGGCAGGAACGATTGCTGCCATTATTTCCGGTATGGTTGGGTATTTTGTTATTATTCGGCAATTATCTTTTGCCGCGCATGCGTTGGGACATATTGGATTTGCCGGTGCGAGTGGGGCGTTATTATTAGGCCTGACGCCAATGACCGGGCAATTAATTTTAACGGTGTTAGCAGCAGGGGGAATGGGTGCGCTCGGAGAGCGGATTAGCAAAAGTGATATGGCAATCGGGGTGATATTATCTTTTTGCTTAGGATTGGGTACTTTGTTTTTGCATATTTATAATGGTTATGCAGGACAAGCATCGATTATTTTATTCGGAAATTTACTTGGCGTATCCTTAAAAGATATTTCGTTGATGTTTCTTTTAATGTTACTTTGTATATCTGCCGTTTTGATACTTTCTCGTCGATTATTATTTTCGAGTTTAGAACCAGAATTAGCTTCCGCTAAAGGGATTTCCCTATCAACTATTTCGATTGTTTTCTTAATGATCGTTGCGATTGCAGTGACACTCGCAAGCCAAGTCGTCGGCGTGATATTGGTATTTACTTTAGTCATTGGCCCTCCTGCCATTGCGGTTCAATTAACGCATCAGTTTGGTAGTGGAATGATGTTAAGTATTTTACTGTCTGTTTTGATTGTGTGGGCGAGTATTGTTATTTCATATTTTACCGATTATCCGATCAGCTTTTTAATTAGTGCGATGGTATTTTTCATCTATATTTTAAGTGTGTTACAGCAGCGTATGATGGCGGAGAGGGTGTGATCGTGTGTCATGCCAGCATGTTTTAAGCTGGCATCCAAATGACCGTGTGGACATGATAATGCGGTGCTTGCATTCTAAAAATATATGAAATAAACTTCTTTGCGTTTAATAATAACAAATAAGGAAGTTACCATGTTATCATCACAAGATAAAAAACCAGTATTATCTCAAGAACAAGTTTCCGAACTCGCCGAATTAGTAAAACTAAAATTTTCTATAGAAAAAATTGAAGAACAATTCGATAGCAGCAACCCACAAAAATGCTACCTTAAATTTAGCGATAATTTATATCTCGGCGGTATGGAGAGAGAAAATCTACGTCCCCTGAATTTTCTAAAAACATATGGTGGGATTGTCACACAAGAAAAGACTGAAGAGTACTGGACTAGCACTTCTGTCTGTGAAATTGCTGCCGCGCAATATGCAAATATGAAAAAAGGGCTCGAACAATTAAAAACTCCTAATGCTCCTGATAATAAACCATCACGAATTTCAGCTTGTTAATCATGATGACAAACATCGATTTTTGCTATTGGTTACAAGGTTATTTTGAAATTGGTGAAAAAACGCATTTAACAATAGATAAAATTAACACTATCCAAGGCATGCTAAATAAAATCGAAGAACCACTGGGTCAATTTACTCAGTGGTTGGCTAATTTATTTCAATATTTTGAAGAGCAAAATTATCAGCAGCCGATTATTGATTTTTTTGAAAAAGAAATTAAAAATGAATTAAATCAGCTTTTTCATCATGTGGTAGAAAATGAGTAGGTCACTATCGTCGTTTCTTCTCATAGGCGTCGTCCCGCGGGAAGTCCTAAGGGATCCAGAAAACTTTCGATGTCGCTCTGGATCCCGCGAATAAATCGCGGGACGACGGGAGGTCAAGACATGCCAGACAATAATTTTTGGTTAAAAGTATGGGAAAATAACGACATTCCTTTTCATCAAGACGATGTGAAAAGTGAGTTAATTGATTTTTTTCCGTTATTAAATTTGCAAAAAAACTCAAATATTCTGATTCCATTATGTGGTAAAAGCAAAGATCTCCTTTGGTTGAGTGAACAAGGTCATCAAATTATTGGTATCGAAATTAGTCCAATCGCTTGCGAAAATTTTTTTACAGAAAATAATATTCAGCCATCCGTCATTAAAAAACCATCCTATTTAATTTATCAGAATGATAATATTCGTATTATTTGTGCTGATTTATTTCAATTAACGAAAGATGATTTTCCCACTATTCATGCAATATATGATTGCAAAGCATTAATTGCTTTACCGCCTGAAATGAAAAAAAAATATGTTCAGCATTTATTGCAATGTGTAGGTCCAGAGATTCAAATATTATTATTTAATATTCTGACGGATGATAAAGTACAAGGCCCGCCATTTCCATCTTCGGATGCGGAAATTGAGATGCTTTATTCTGATTTCCAAATTTCTAAAATCAAAGAAGAGTGTCATGTAGATTTGCAAGATCACTTAATAAAAAAAGGGTATCAAAAAATTTATGAAAGTGTTTTTTTGATGAAGAGATGATGGCCACCGTCATCAACTATGTCATGATAGAAGTCTTTACACAAATCAAAGAACTCGTCGTCCCGCGATTTATTCGCGGGATCCAGAAAGCCCTACGATGCTGCTCTGGATCTTAGCAGGACGAGCCGCGGGACGACGACTTCTATAAAATCATGTTGGCATGACAGAATTATTCAACTCGCCGTGTGCGGGTGTCTCGCATTTTTAAAAGCAATATCCGCCTTCTCCCTCTCATTTTTCGCAAGATACAGTTTTCCTAAAATAAACCAACCCTCAGCATCATCAGGATTTTCTTTTAATTTTGCTTCAATTCGAGCAATCATTCCTTCAATCCCGCCTAATTGATTGACTTGTTCCAGCAGCGCATAATGCGTTCGACCTTTTTCCAACCATATTTTTAAATCGTGTTGCGACCCAAGAACAGAATATACGCTGAATGAAAATATGATTATAAAACTGAAAATAGTATAAAAAGCCTTAGAAAATAGCGATTTATTTTTAATAAATGGAATTGCAACAATTAAAATTGCAGTCACAATCATCATTAACATAAAAAAATAAAATATTACCATCGTCATGCTCTTTTTTTTCTGTGAATATAATAAAATAAATAAAAAATACTAGTCAGTAATAATAAAATCGGCCCAAACCATAAACTAAAAGTGACCGTATTTAACGGGGGGCGATATAGAATAAAATCACCGTATCTTTCTACTAAATATTCAATAATTTCCTGATCACTGACATCATGCTGAATTTTATTATAAATTTGATTTCGTAAATCAACTGCGAGTGCTGCATTAGATTCGGCGAGATTTTGATTTTGACAAACCAAACATCGCAATTCATTAGTCAGTTGTTCGAATCGTTTTTGTTCTCTCGCATTGTTAAAGCGATATAAATCCTCTAATGCGTAAGCATTTGGTATGAAAATTAAAAAAATAAATATCAATCTATAAAGTCGGTGTTGCGAAATGACTTTTTTATTCTTTGTCATTCCCGCGCAGGCGGGAATCCATCCTAATAGATTCCCGCCTGCGCGGGAATGACAGAACTTTTTAAATATTTTTTGACACCAATTATAAATCATGCATCTTCCATTTGTAATTTACGAATGATGGGTTGAATTTCTCGTTCCCACACTTCCATCGACAGGGGGCCAATAACTTTATGGCGAATAATGCCTTTTTTATCGAGAATAAAAGTTTCTGGTGTTCCGTATACCCCCCAATCAATTGCGACTTCGCCAGTGGGATCGAACGCTACCATTTGATAAGGATTGCCTAAAGTATTTAGCCATTCTTTTGCTTTTGTTGCATCATCTTTATAATTTAAGCCGTATAACATCAAATCGCGATGATTGGATAATTTTAATAAAAAGCCATGTTCAACTTTGCAAGCCACACACCACGTTGCCCACACATTCAAAAGTGTAATATGTCCGATCAAATCTTTTTGCGAAGTTTTAAGCGTAGGTTCCATCAGTTGATGTAATTGAAATGAAGGGGCGGATTTACCGATTAAAGGTGATGGCACAAGATTGGGTTTTAAAAATAATCCACGCCACAAAAAAACAATGAGAATCCCAAAAATAATTAATGGAATAATAAAGCGTATAGATTTAAATACTTTCATGTTTTTCCCTCCGTGCAAACAATGTTAACATTCCACCGATTACTAATAAAAATCCACCAAACCAAATCCAGCGTACGCAAGGTTTGTAATATATGCGAACTGACCAACTTCCATCATCGAAAGAATTACCGAGTGCAATATAAAGATCGCGAAACAAATTATAATGAATGCCTGGGCGATTTAAGGTTTGATCATGACTTTTATAAATGCGCTGTTCAGTTGAAATAATAAATTTATTTTGGACAGAAAAATCTGCGACTAAACTCTCATAATTTTGTGCATTTTTACGATGTAAATCAGAAAGCGTAAATGGTAAACCTGCGAGGGTTGTGGTTTCTCCGACAGACATTTTTATTTGTCGTTCCACGCTGTAGGATTTGTTGATCGTGACTCCTAAAACAAAAATAGCAACTCCGAGATGTGCAATAATCATCGCCCAATGTTTATAGGTAAGTGATGCACGAAATTTATAAGCATATTGCAACGTTGATAAAATAATCCAGATGCCGATCGAAATGCCAATATAGGCAAATATTTTGAAAGAAAATCCGAGAAGGTAGGGAATAAATAAACCGATCATAAAACTTATTAAGAAATTGACACGCACTTTTTTAAATAGCGCGTGAAACGGTTGCTGCTTCCATTGCATATGCGGCGCTAGCCCCATGAGCAATAATAATGGCAACATGATTGGTAGAAATACGACATTAAAATAAGGTTCTCCAACGGAAATTTTCCCTATTTGTAAACTATCAAGAATAATAGGATAAATCGTGCCAAGAATGATAGTTGCCATGACAATGAGCATAATGACGCTATTGATTAAAAGCGCGGTTTCTCTCGAGAATAATTCGAATGTTGGTGTTTGATAAAAGCGATGGATGCGAAGACCATAAAGTAAAAAAGCGCCTCCAATCACGACACTTAAAAATGCTAATAAAAATATTCCACGCGCTGGATCATTGGCGAATGCATGTACGGAAACCAAAACCCCTGAACGAACAAGAAAAGTGCCAATTAAGCTTAAACTAAAAGTGATAATGGCGAGTAGTAAAGTCCAGCCTTTAAAAACATCGCGTTTTTCAGAGACAATGACGCTATGAATTAACGCAGTGGCAGAAAGCCAAGGCAAAAGAGAAGCATTTTCTACAGGGTCCCAAAACCACCAACCTCCCCACCCTAATTCTCGATATGCCCACCAACTTCCCAATACAATACCACAACCTAAATAGGCCCACGGAATAATAATCCAGGGACGTAAAGCGACTACCCAATTTTTATCAAATTTTCCTTCCAATAAAGCCGCGATAGCAAAAGCAAATACAACTGCAAAACCGACATATCCTAAATAAAGAGAGGGTGGATGAAATAATAATCCGGGATCTTGTAGTAATGGTGTTAAATCATTACCGATAACTAAATCTACCGGAAAATCCCTCTGAAAAGGATTCGATGTTAATAATAAAAATGTGATGAAACCCGCATTTAAAACGCCGAGTATCATGAGTATTTTCAAATATAATGAATGAGGTAAATTTTTATTGGAAAATAAAGTGAAGGCGATACTCCAAAAAGCAATGATGAGACACCATAATAACAATGAACCTTCATGCCCACCCCAACTCGCAGAAACACGATAAATAAAGGGTAATAAGTGATGAGAATGGTCTCGCACATAAATGACTGTCATATCATTCGTGATAAAACAAATGATTAAAGAAAGCATCGCGATCGATAAAAAAATAAATTGGCCGAAGACCAAAAAATCTGTCATGCCAGCGTGCTTTAAGCTGGCATCCAGAGCAACACCGTAGGGCTTTCTGGATCCCGCGGATAAACCGCGGGACGACGAGAATACCGGCACCGCAAACTGCAGCAGCGCAAACGCAAGCGCAATAATAATCGCAAAATTTCCAAACTCAGGTATCATGTTTTTTCACTTCTTTTTCGATGGATTTGGGAATATATTTTTCATCATGTTTAGCTAATACTTGATTTGCTTTTAATATATGATTTTCCCCTAATTTACCTGTTACTACGACGGTTTGTCCTTCACGAAAGAGATTTGGTAATATTCCTTGATATTCAACTGTTAATTCATTTTTTCGGTCGGTAACAATAAAGATAACTTTTTCACCGGTTGCATCATATTGCACACTATGATCTTTGACATAGCCACCAATTCGAATAGCATTTTTAGGATTAATATTTTGCGCGAAAAGTTCTGTTGGCGTATAAAATAAATTAATATTTTGTTTTAATGCAAATAGAATAAATCCAGATGCTAAGAATAATAAAAATAATATTCCAAGAATGCTAAATAATTTTCTTTTTTGTTTATGATTCATGAGGGGTTTTCATCTTTAAAAAATTGTTGCAATATTTTTTTAGTGTGACGCTTTTGTAAAAGAGCGGATAAAATATTTAATCCAAAAATAAAAAAAGTAATCCCATATGCCGGCCAAACATAAGCACCGAAACCGCCCATGTAAATTATTTCGTGGAAATGCATAGAATTTCCCTCACCCAAGTGGATTTTTTTTCACGTAATAAAATTTGCTGACGCATTTTTAATAATAAAATAAATGCATAAAACAACATAAAAGCAACCAACATCGATAGCAGTGGATAAAGCATTTGTGGCGCAATGGAAGGTGTTCCCCATTTACTTATCGTTGGGCCTTGATGCAATGTATTCCACCAAATCACAGAGTAATGAATAATGGGTAAGTTGATAACGCCAACAATGGCGAGAATACTGCTGGCGCGATCACGATTTTCCGGATGGGAAATAACAGATTGTAATGCGATAAATCCAATATAAAGAAAAAGTAGAATAAGCATGGAAGTGAGGCGCGCATCCCAAATCCACCAGGTGCCCCACATCGGTTTTCCCCAAATGGATCCTGTAATGAGAGCAAGTGCTGTAAAAGATGCGCCGAGTGTCGCGCTCGCAGACATTGCGATCGCAGCCAATTTTATGCGAAATACTAATGTCAGTATTCCGCAAATAGCCATGACTAAGTAGACTGCCATCGCCGCCATTGCACTTGGTACATGAACGTAAATAATGCGAAAGCCGTCGCCTTGTTGATAGTCGGCTGGCGATAAAAATAATCCGCCAATGAGTCCGTAAGAGAAAAATAGGATAAAACACATCAAAATCCAAGGGAGACAATGCGTACTACATTCGTAAAATGATTTGGGTGATAATAATTTCGTAAAAAAAATCATCAAAACTTCCTTAAACGGTTGGATACCGCTACCATAAATTTAACGAAGTTAAATTTTGGTGGCGTGGGTTTTAGGTGGAGTTCATTCTCCACCTAAAACTTAAATTTTGTACCGAAGGTACTCATTATTGACTTATTGATTCACTCCAATTTTTAATGCCATGCCTGTAAATAAGGGTGCAAACGCGAGAGTTACCAACAGAATTGCGGCCATTATTGCATAATAGGCAAGAACTGGTTGATTGGCTTCGGCTAAATGTATCGTGCCTGTGCCAAAAATTAATATCGGAATATAAAAAGGCATAATTAAAATAGGTAATAATAAACCATGATTGCGAATACCGATAATCAATCCTGCACCCACCCCGCCAATAAGGCTAAAAACAGGGGTTCCTAGTGCCAAAGTGATCATGAGTACTACGAGTTCTTTTGTGCCCAAGTGTAGCAAAAAACCAAGCAATGGGCTAATGATGATTAAAGGCAAAGCGTGCATGATCCAATGACTTAATATTTTGCAAAATACCAGCATTGTCAATGAACGTGGGCTTAGTAAAATAATATCTAAAAATCCATCGTCCGCGTCGATTTTAAAAAGACTTCCCATCGAAATAATCATGGCAAGCATCGCTGCAACCCAAATAATGGAAGGCGCAATGGATTGTAATAATTCGGTATCAGGCCCCAGTGCTAATGGAAAAAAGCAAACGACAATCACAAAAAAGAGTAGGGGAGTGATCCATGAAAAAGCTTGTCTCAATGTTATCTTAAGCTCAGCTTGAATAAATACAAAATACGATGTTAATTCACGCAAGAGATATGTCTCCTAGTTGAATGGTTTTTATCGTATTTTTTAGCAGTAGTGGTTGATGCGTCGCGATGATGATAATGCCATTCGCGTTAAGATGTTTTTCCAAAGACGTATTTAACCATTCTTGTCCTTTTTTATCGAGACCCGTCATCGGTTCGTCTAAAATCCATATTTTACCGGGATTTAATAATATTTTGGTGAAGCTGATTCTGCGACGTTGTCCGAGTGAGAGATACTGTACTTCTTTTTTTAGTAAGTGTTTAATATTACATTCTCGTCGTTCCACGACTTGTTCTTTTCTGTCATTCCCGCGGAGGCGGGAATCTATTCCGAATGGATTCCCGCCTTCGCGGGAATGACAGAGCTGGGAAGTCGCGAGATAATTGGATTCTGTAGAACCCAACGCTATGACAAGCTTCAGATTTTCTTCAACCGTCAAATAACTTTTTAAAGCATTACGATCCGACAGATACCGCAAAACATTTTTATAATCCGTATCGTTTTTAAAAATGCACCGATTTTCCCAATATACGGTTCCGTCAGTTGGTTCAATTAAACCTGCCAAAATACGTAATAAAGTAGATTTTCCACTGCCATTTTCGCCTAGAATTTGTAAAATTTCTCCGGGTAATAATTGAATATTCAGATCTTTAATAAAATATCGATCTAAGCGCGCGAAAGAAAGATTTTGAATGTTCAGTGTTGGTAGCATGTACTTACATTATTTTATTTGTCATGAAGAATATCATCATGAATAGAGTAAAAATAGCAAATCCCAGCAAACCCAAGGATTTACGTCTCAAAGAATATGTTGAAAAATACACAAAAAGAAGCCAACTTGCAATAAAAATTGGAAATCCAAATATACTGACAAGAATCCATTTTTGATGAAAATCATAGTGTTTTAAGCTAATCATCGTAAACCCCATGAGTAATTGGATTAAAGAAAGAGGAATAATGATATATAAAACATGCTTTTGTAAAAGCTGAATGGAATAGTTCGATTTTTTTATCCAATAGTACACATCATAAACTATTGTCGTGCAAAAAATACTCGCTAGGAGAATGTGACAAATTTTAAGGAAATCGTAAATAAGCATATGCTTTGCATAATACAAAAGGATCAAAATATCAGCAATTCCCGCTAAGAGCGCGGGAACTGCTTCCTTTTATGAACACCCCATCGCGAAAAGTTAGCGGGAACAACTGTCAAAATATTAACATTTTTTTCAGAAAATTGTTATTTATTTAGGAGAGAAAGCCGATTTTTCCCCTTGTTCATTTGGTGAAGAACTGTCTGAATCTGGTGATAACTGTCCTGGCGATATCGGTGCCGCTGGTGTTGAAACATCGATACATAACAATGATCCTATACGAGGAGAGGGTTCTGAAGCAAAAAAGCCTCGTTGACTTGCGGGTACGGTGTCAACATTGATTGAAATATTTCCCTCAGGGGATTGTAGGCTCTCTTCACTAAAGGTAGGAGAAAAAATGGAGGACGGGGTGGGTGTCGACAACGAAGAAAAAGATACCATGGATGAAGAACTTGATTTTGGTGAAGGAACCGGTGAAGAAGTAGAAGAATTTAATCTAGATGTTGCGGTAGAACTAGGCGAAGAGAAAGAATCAACGAACGAAGATCTCGATGTGGGTGAAGGAACAGAAGAGGTTGATCGAGATGTTGCTGTAGAACTAGGCGAGGAAAAAGAAGGTAACGTTGGTATGAAGGATACAGATCTAGGCGGAGCAGTAGGAGAATTAGATCTTGATGTTGCGGCTGAGCTCGGCGTAGAAAAAGAAGAAATGCATCGTGAAGTGGATGTGAATCCAGACAAAGAAGTCGGAGAATTGGATCTTGATGTTGCGGCAGAGCTATGCGATGAAGTCGGAGATCCCGAGGCAGAGGAAGTTGCAGAAAGTGTAATCTCTCCATCAGGTATTGGCATCATTTTAATTCTTAGTTGAGGACGCCATCGATTTAATTTCTTTTTAGCATTTGGATTTAATTTTAAAAAATAATTATTTTCCATTGTTGTTTTTTTGGAAATGCGGTTTTTTAATTGAGGTTGGAATTTTTTATGAAAATCATGACTGTATTTAGGCAAATCAAGAATAAACACAGCGCCTGTCTCGGGCAATAATTTGGTATCCTGAATTCCAGTCATCTCCAAATATTTTTCACTTTTTTTAAGATCATTCACATCCATCATTAAAAATGATCCCCCCACACTTTGTGCAAATAAGGCAATGCGTTTTAATCCTTCCCCTTTTCCTCCCGCATGTTTTTTTTCCTGAGTCAAACTAATTTCTTTTTCTGAAGTTATTTTTTTTTCCGTAGATAAAATATTTGTTTCGCTTTCTGGTTGCGTAGTATCAAAATCGGGGTCCACTATTTTTAGGTAGTTTAAACAATTATCAGAGTCCGCAAAAAAATAGGGGGTAAAAGGAACAGGTGTTTCAGGCAATAATTTTGATACGTAATACAATGTAGTTGTGAAGTAATTTATATTTTTCGCAACATTGATAAGTCCGGTACCATCATCAACATAGGTGGTAGTCACGTTGATTTTTTTTTCATAAATAAAAGCGTATGTATTCATGGCATTAGCATCGAATGAATTTTTAGTCATTTCATAGAGGAAGAATTCATTGTGTAACGCAAAAACGGATGCTGATCGTTTAATATCTTTAACTGTATTTAAAAAATTTATTTTAATACACTCATCTACTTTTTTGGATATATCCCCTAATAATTCGCCTTGAGAAAATTTTTGTAATTCTTTGGTTTCTTTTAGCTCTTGATTGAGTAACTCTTGTAAAGTTTTTGGAGGATTATCATTGGCAAGACTTTGAAAGTCCCATAATTGGATTCGGGTTGCGCCCATTTCTTTACTCACTCGTTTATTAAAATAGTAAGAAAATTATCATAACATTTTAATGAAAAAAATATCAAAATAAAACAGTGGATTTCGAAATCGCGTCATGAATGATGAGTATAAGTATAAAAAATAAAAATATATACACCCCCTTAGCGAACTTAATATTGCTAATTTTATTCAAAAATAAAACAAAAATTCCAAAAATTCCTAATAATAAATACGCCGCCATTATCCAAGGTGTATGAAAGGTAAAGCTTTTTGGATATACCAGAGCGGTTCCTGTGACTAACGCAACAATGGCTAATATGAAAAGAATTTTCTGTGTAAGGGGAGGTTTTTTGGCTGTAATACATAAAAAAACGACTCCCAATAAACTGAGAGCCGCCAAAATATGCAAAAATTTAATAAAGTAAACGAACATTACATCCAATAAACAAAGACAAATAATAATAACCAAACCACGTCAACGAAATGCCAATACCATGCCACTGCTTCAAAAGCAAAATGGTTATGGGCGTGGAAATCACGGATAAACATACGATATAAAATCACAATAAGTCCGATGGTACCGATCGTGACGTGCAAACCATGGAATCCCGTTAACATAAAGAAAGTGGTGCCGTAGATTCCCGATGCGAGTGTTAATCCTTTTTCTAAATATGCTTCGCCATATTCGTAAGCTTGCATGCACAAAAAGGAAATACCCAACAATATTGTCATCAATTGGAAAGTAAGCATGGTTTTACGACGATTTTTAAGTAATGCCCAATGCGCTACCGTAATCGTGGCACCGCTGGTTAAAAGGATAAGGGTGTTAAGTGCAGGAACGCCCCAGGTATCCATGACAGATTCAGGGCCTGCATAGAGTGCAGGATTGGGGTTTTGTAATAAAGGCCAAGTGGCTTTAAAGGCGGGCCAGTCCACTATATGGCTTATATCTTGCGTACCACCAAGCATTGGTATGACGATGACGCGGACGTAAAATAAAGCACCAAAAAAAGCGCCGAAAAACATGACTTCTGAAAAAATAAACCAGCACATGCCCCATCTAAAAGAGCGATCGACTTGTTTATTATCAAGCAAGCCTGCGCGATTTTCGCGAATAACCGTCCCAAACCAGCCATAGATAAGATAAAACAACATGCAAAATCCAAATAAAACAAAATAAGGACCAATACTTGATTGATGCATCCAATTGGCTCCGCCTGCGACGATGCAAATTAAGGCGATACAGCCCTTCAAAGGCCAACTGCTTGGTTCTGGTAAATAGTATCCTTTCGTTGCTTTATGTGTCATTTTAACCCCTACCACAGACTATAATCTTTGTTTGAACTTTCAGTCATCATGTATTTGACTGCAGCTTTAATATCCGCATCAGTGCAAGTTGCGCAACCTGCATGTGGTGGATGGCCATTTTTACCCGTAATGGCATTAAGATATGTATTGATGAAACCAGCATCTACCATGGGCTGCCAGGCTGTTTTATCGCCCAAGCGTGGCGCATTTTTGAATCCGTCTTTATGACAAACACTGCAATCCGCTTCATAAATGCGTTTTCCATCCGTTAAGGTAAGCTTTTTCATTTCCCTGACGACTTTCCCTTCCTTCCCAGCGACGGAGGCTATCATGTAATCGACGGCGAGTTTAATCTCATTATCATCACATGAGTAACAAGTACCTTTCGCTGGCATGCCATCAATACCTTTAATGGCATTTTCGTATATTTTTTCTTTACCTTGTTTTAACGGCTCGTTCCAATCCGCAGGATCCCCATATTTTGGAGCACCACCAGCACCCGTAGCATGACAGCCTTCACAATAACTTTGATAAACCACGGCACCCACACCGCCTTTACCTGGTTTAGGTCTGGGTGGGGTCTGGCTTTGGACCGATTTAATATAGGTTGCAATGGAAAGCAAATCTTCTGTTGTTAAAAGCTTTAAGCTATTCATATTAGCTTCGAGCATCGGGCCTTCAATTTTACCGCCGCCCACCATTTGATTCTCAGTAAATACTTTAATGATTTGTTCAGTTGGAATATTTTCTAAGTTTGTTTTGGTAATGTTCGGCGCAAGAAATCCTTGTACTTTTGCACCCGTTAAATTGTATTTGTGAATAGGAGCGCCCAATGGGATTTTTTGACTAAGCAAATAATGAGATGGCGTATGGCACATCGCGCAATGTCCCAATCCTTCTACCAAATAGGCTCCTCGATTCCACTCAGCGGATTCTTTAAGATTCGCTTCAAATGGACCAGTTTTATTCGGATAAAAGAACATTAACCGCCAACCGATTTGTAAAAAACGCCAGTTAAATGGCCAAACCATTTTATTTTCCAGATTTTTTTGGCTAATCGGTGGAATGCTATCAAGATAAGCTTTAATCGCTAATAAATCTTCGGTGGCCACTTTATTGAAATAAAGATAAGGGAAAGCGGGATAATATAGCGTCCCATGTGGCGAAACACCATCACGCATCGCGTGTAGGAAATCATCATCGGACCAATTACCAATCCCTGTTTCCTTATCTGGCGTGATATTAGGAGAATAAAGGGTTCCGAAAGGTGTATCCATCGGCAATCCACCCGCAAATGATTTACCTTCATCGAGGGTATTCGTGTGACAAGCAATACAATCACCCGCTTTTGTTAAATATTCACCGCGGTCGATGAGCGCTTTATTTTTACCGTCATAATTAGGTTTTGGATATTCGGGTACAAAATCTACCGAACTATCGGCACCTCGAGACATTTTTTGAACATTCTCTGCAATTTGATTGAATGTGTAATAGGCTATAATGGCCACAATAATGAATATAAAGGCCAGAATGATCTTTAATTTTGTGGAGAAAAATTTTTGGATATTCACGAAGCAATCCTTGTATAAAATCTTTTCTGTATTCTGTCGCACATTTTATATCGAATTTGTTCGAATGCAAACTATAAATGTTCTTGTAATATTTTGGAAATATGATTTAATTGTTGCGCGTTCAATCAGGAGTATAACTCTACATTCGGTGGTTGGAATCTATATTATGATTCGATTAATTCTTTTTTTGAGTACATTAGCGCTTGCAATAACAAGCTATGCAGTCCCTGCATTAAACATGCCTTATGGGGTATCTCCCATTAGTCGTGAGATTTATAACTTGCATATGGCGGGTTTTTATATCTGCTGTGCTATTGGCGTTGTTGTTTTTGGCGTACTAATTTATTCGTTAATTAAGTTTCGCAAATCCAAAGGTGCGAAAGCGGCGCATTTTCATGAACATATTGGATTGGAGATTTTGTGGACAGCTATCCCATTCTTTATTCTCGTTGCACTCGCGATTCCAGCAACGATTGTCCTTGCACATATTCATGATACCGAAAGATCGGCTTTAACTATTAAAGTCGTCGGTTACCAATGGAAGTGGAAATACGAATATTTAGATCAAGGCATTAGTTTCTTTAGTAATCTTGCAACACCGCAAGAACAAATTTTGAATAAGGCACCAAAGAACGAATGGTTTTTATTAGAAGTCGATAAACCTCTTGTTGTTCCTGTTAATACCAAAATTAAATTACTCATTACTGCAGATGATGTCATTCATGCATGGTGGGTACCTGATCTCGGTATTAAGCAAGATGCGATTCCTGGTTTCATTAATGAGAATTGGATTTATATCGAGAAAGAAGGTTTTTATCGCGGCCAATGCGGTGAACTATGCGGCGTTTATCATGCATTCATGCCTATTGTTGTGCAGGCAGTATCCCAAGCTGATTTTGCGAAATGGGTAGTTGCTAACACACCAACCCCTGAATCGATGGCACTTGCGCAAAAAGAAATTTTAAAACCTTTAACAGAAGATGAGCTTCTGACTTTAGGCAAAACGCAATACGAAAAATCCTGCATCATGTGTCATCAGGCAGAAGGCGAAGGTTTGCCACCGACATTTCCACCCTTGAAAGATAGTCGTGTGGTGACAGGACCTTTAGCGGTCAATATTGGATATGTTTTAACCGGTGTACCGGGTACCGCAATGCAAGCTTTTGGCGATCAATTAGATGATAGAGCCATGGCTGCCGTAGTGACTTATATCCGCAATGCTTGGGGGAATGAAATTCCTATCAAAAGACATAAATACCCAACCATTGTACAACCTGAAGATGTCGCGAAAGTAAGACAAGAGAGTAAAAAATAGTGGAGTGAAATACTGATGAGTCACGAATCACACGTACATGAAGTAGGGCATGGGCATGATCATCACCATCATGGACCACCCAAAGGATTTTCGCGGTGGGTTTATACTACAAATCATAAAGATATTGGCACACTTTATCTTACTTTTAGCTTAGTCATGTTATTTATTGGCGGTATCATGGCTTTGGTGATACGTGCTGAATTGTTTGAACCGGGCACCATTTTAGTGGATCCAGACTTCTTCAACCAAATGACGACGATGCATGGCTTGATCATGGTATTTGGTGTCATTATGCCTGCGATGGCGGGGCTCGCCAATTGGATGATTCCGCTCATGATTGGGGCACCAGATATGGCGTTGCCTCGTTTAAATAACTGGAGTTTTTGGTTGCTGCCTTTCGCGTTTTCGATGCTGATGTCGACGATGTTAATGAAGGGGTCAGCGCCTAACTTTGGTTGGACATTCTATGCGCCACTTTCCACGATTTATGGGCCTAATAGCACTGACTTCTTCATTTTTTCTATCCATTTAATGGGCGCATCATCCATTATGGCAGCCTTAAATATTGTGGTGACAATTTTCAACATGCGCGCCCCCGGTATGACATGGATGAAAATGCCTTTGTTTGTGTGGAGTTGGCTTGTCACGGCATTTTTATTGTTGGCAGTGATGCCCGTTCTCGCGGGTTGTGTCACGATGATGTTGATGGATCGACATTTTCATACGAGTTTTTTCAATGCAGCGGGTGGTGGTGATCCTTTATTATTCCAGCATGTTTTCTGGTTTTTTGGTCATCCTGAAGTCTATATTCTTATTTTGCCGGGTTTTGGGGTTATTTCTGAAGTTATTCCTACTTTCTCTCGTAAAGTGTTATTCGGATATCGTTTCATGGTTTATGCAACCGCATCGATTGCCATTGTTGGCTTTGTGGTTTGGATGCATCATATGTTTACGACCGGTGCGCCTTATGCCGCGCAACTTTATTTTATGTACGCCACGATGTTGGTTGCGGTCCCCACGGGTATTAAAATATTCAATTGGTTAGGAACGTTATTTAAAGGATCTATCACATTCGAAACGCCGATGTTGTTTGCACTTGGATTTTTGGTGATGTTTACCATCGGTGGATTTTCTGGCGTAATGTTGTCATTAGTGCCCGCGGATTATCAATATCGCGATAGTTATTTTGTCGTGGCGCATTTCCATTATGTATTAGTTTCGGGATCGTTGTTTACGATTATTGCCGCTGTTTATTTCTGGTTGCCAAAATGGACAGGTAATATGTACAGCGAAAAATTAGGCCAATGGCATTTTTGGCTCTCGGTAATTGGTATGAATGTAGCATTTTTACCAATGCACTTTTTAGGATTGGCGGGCATGCCGAGAAGAATTCCAGATTATGCTTTACAATTCACGGATTTTAATCAGCTATGTACGATAGGCGCATTCATTTTTGGATTTGCGCAATTAATATTTTTATACATCGTGATTAAAGCGTGTTATGCGAAACGAAGACATAAACTCAGTGATGAAGTATGGGAGGGTGCAAAAGGTTTAGAATGGACGATTCCAACGCCTGCGCCATATCATACTTTTGAAACAGCGCCGGTTGTTCATTAAACGTTATGTCAATGAATCCGGGAAGAAAAAATAAGGTGAGCCACACTCGCCTTGTTATTATTCTCGTTGTCGGCATTTTATTCATGTTTGGCTTTTGTTACATGTTAGTACCGCTTTATAATTTTATTTGTAAAAGGGAAGGCATTAATGGGAAGGCTGCCAACAGTGCGACGGCCATTAATCCCAATATGCAAATTGATTATTCAAGAACCATTAAAGTCGATTTTACAACTACGCTTAACAAAGACTTAGGCTTCAAATTTATTCCGTTAAGCAAACATATTGATATTCATCCTGGTGAACGAAAATTAATTTATTTTTATGCGGAAAATTTAACAGGTCATGATATTACAGTTCAGGCCATTCCAAGTATTACTCCTACCGATGCTGCACGCTTTTTAAAAAAAACGGAATGTTTTTGTTTCACTCAGCAATATTTTTTCAAAGGTGAAAAAGCAGATATGCCAGTGTATTTTTTTATAGAACCTGAAATTGGAAAAGATATCAAGGAAGTCACGTTATCATATACTTTATTTGATGCAACTCAGTACGCCAAAAAAGAAAAAATAGTGAATACTGGAAGGGTTCGTCTTGAGATAAAACGGTGAGTCTCATGCAATTTCAATTTTGTTCAAGACATTATTCACTAAAAATGCATAAAGGTTTTTTATTGTTATGCTTATTTTTTGTGGCAGTTTTTATATTGATGAGTGTGTGGCAATGGCATCGTTATGATTACAAAAAAACGTTAATGAACAAATTCGAAGCTCGATTGAAAACACTGCCCATGCCTTTCCAACTTCTGCAATTCCAAAATGATTTACAATTTCAACCTATTGCGGTCGATGGTGAGTACGATAATGATTTGCAGTTTCTCCAAAATCGTTTACATGATGGTGTGCTGGGCTTTGAAGTTTTAACACCGTTTCGTATTGCAGGATCACAAAAATTATTGTTGATAGATCGCGGCTGGATAAAAAAACCTGATAATGCATCGCTACCTTTTATCCCTGTCGTATCATCGCTGGAGCATCTGACAGGTTATATTAAAATCTTAGATGAATATCAATTTATACTGGGAAAAAATATTATAGAACCTGATAAAAAGCCCTTGATCATGCAAAAAATTGATGTAGAAGAAATTAGTCGTATCACGAAAAAAGATTTTTATCCTTATATTTTGCGTCTTGATCCTATTAATGAAAATGGATTTGTAAGAGATTGGGTGATTTCTTCTACATTACCTGAGAGACACTTGATGTACGCTTTACAGTGGTTGGCATTTTCATTAGTGGTCATATTTGGCTTTTTTTATTTTTCATTGGAGCGCCGTACTCATGAATAAAAAAATGATTCCTGTTTTACTTTTGTTAATTTTTATTATTCCCATGATCGGAAGTTATATTTTATTTCACTACCATGAAAAATTTCCTTTAAAACAAACCAATCATGGTCAATTGATTTCACCGCCAATTTTGACAAATTTTTTGCATAAATGGCAAATGATTTATGTGTGCGATGAAAATTGTGACAAAGTATTCCATTCGCTTCAGCAAATAAAAAAAGTATTTGGCAAAGATAGCAATCGCATTGAAGTACAACAAAAAACATTAGACGAAATGCAAATGAATGTTTTACAAAAAAATAAAATCTATTTAATTGATCCTCGCGGAAATTTATTTATGTTTTATGACGATAATGAAAATCCTATGAATATTGTAAAAGATTTAAAGAAAGTGTTGGGGGCTTCGCAGATTGGATAAAGATATCTCCCGTCGTCCCGCGAACAACCTGTCGTCCCGCGACTTGTTCGCGGGATCCAGAGCAACATTAATGCAGTTCTGGATCCCGCGGACAAGCCGCGGGACGACGGTTAAAAATACGAAATTCAAAACCTGGACAACTACATGTTTTACTTTAAAAAAATGAATCTTCTCTCGATATTTGCGCTTTTCGCTGCATGCTTTGCATTAGGCGTAATAGGCTTAGGCGCTTTCACACGTTTAATGGATGCGGGTCTTGGTTGTCCAGATTGGCCTTTATGTTACGGCCATGTCTATGTGCCCCATGCCATTGCCGTCGATAAATACAAAGCGTGGGCCGAGATGGTTCATCGTTATTTTGCCGGTCTTTTAAGTATTTTAATTGTTTGTGTTATCGGTTTATCTTTTATGCGCTCTTATCGAAATCGCATGACCGTCTTATGTAGCTTAGCTTTAGTTATTTTAATTTTATACCAAATTATTTTGGGTCAATTAACGGTGACATTAAAATTAATGCCTATTATTGTTGTTGGGCATTTAATTGGCGGGTTTTTAATTTTATCTTTCCTGTGGCTGATTTTCTTAACGTCTTCCCACGAATTTTCTGTCATGCCAGCCGAGCTACGCGCGCGGTGGCATCCAGAGTGGCAATTAAATTCTTCTGGATGGTCTAGGCCCGATATTTGCGTTTATTTTGCTTATATCGCTATAGTTTTAATATTTTTACAAATCATGTTAGGTGCATGGACAAGCACCAATTATGCGGCATTAAGTTGCCCTGATTTTCCATTTTGCTTTAATGACCATCCATTTTTTTCAATGGATTTTCAACGGGCATTTCATTTTTTTACAGACAAAAACCTTAATTATGAAGGTGGCATTTTATCTGATACAGCTCGTCAAACTATCCATATGAGCCATCGTTTGGGTGCGTTGGTCGTAACGATATATCTATTTATTTTTACATTATTGATAAGAATAAAAAGCCCTGTTATTTTTTGGATTTGGGGTTTATTAACTCTTCAGATTTTTTTAGGCATCGTAAATGTTACTTTTCAGTTACCGCTATTCAGCGCAGTAAGTCATACATTGGTTGCGGCGATGTTATTACTTTCTCTCGTGACGTTTTTATTTCAGTTACGAAAAAGGAGTGAATGATGAAGGCGACGTTTAAAGATTATCTGACACTATGCAAACCTCGCGTTGTATTGCTGATGATTTTAACTTCAATGGTGGGAATTGCGCTTGCGCCGAGTGTCAATTTTCCTTTTATGGCAATGAGTTTGGGAAATATTGGTATTGCGCTCGTTGCATTTTCTGCGGCAACATTAAATCACGTTGCAGATCAACACATTGATAAATTAATGAGAAGAACAGAGAGAAGACCCATTGTGCAAGGGAGAATTTCAACAAAAAATAGCTTGTTATTCGCTTTAATTTTATGTTTATTAGGAATGGGTATTTTAATTATTTATATTAATACCTTAACGGCCATTCTTGCATTTATTTCGCTTGTGGGTTATGCCATTTGTTATACGTTATTTCTAAAGCATATTACTCCGCAAAACATTGTCATTGGGGGAATAGCGGGAGCTGCACCGCCATTGTTGGGATGGACGGCTGTTACGAATTCCATACAAGCAGAAGCGTTGATATTGGTGTTAATTATTTATGTTTGGACTCCTCCGCACTTTTGGGCGCTTGCGATATATCGCTTAGAAGATTATGCGAAAGCGAATATTCCCATGTTACCGCATACCCATGGTGTACCTTTTACAAAATTAAATATATTGCTTTATACTATTTTATTAATATGCGCATCACTCATGCCATATTTTATTGGTATGTCACATGGTATATTTTTAATTGGTGTTATCATTGCGAATGGATTTTTTCTTTATTATGCATTTCAGCTTTATCGAAATGAGGATAAAAAACATGCCATTCAATTATTTCGATATTCTATTTATTATTTAGGGATTTTATTTTTATTATTGTTGATTGATCATTACCTGTATAGAGAGGTTATTATATGAGATCCATGCAAGAAAAAAAGCATACAAAATTAATTTTATTATTACTGTTATTTTCCGCAGCCGTAGCATTTGTTGTGCTTTATTTCGCAGTGATTGCAAAACATCCTGCAAAACCAGATCTTTCTAAGATTAAAATTGATGGCGTTATATTAACAGAAACTAAGCCTCTTAATGATTTTACTTTAACAGATAATAAAGGGAATGCTTTCACGAAATCAAATTTAGAAGGGCAATGGACGATGCTATTTTTTGGTTTTACGAATTGTGGCTACGTATGTCCAACAACCATGACAGCATTAAATAAGATGTATCACTCATTAGAAACAGATTTATCAAAAGAAAAATTGCCCCAAGTCGTTTTAGTGACCGTTGACCCAGAAAGAGATACCGTCACGCGAATGAATGATTATGTATCTGCATTTAATCCTGAATTTAAAGGGGTGAGGGGAGAGCAAGCGAATCTCGATCAATTTACCAAAGCTTTACACATTACTGCAATGAAAATGGAAGCGAGTGGTGAGGGCGAAAATCATTACATGATTAATCATAGTGCTGAAATAATTTTGATTAATCCTGAAGGTAAAATCCAAGCTTATTTATCGTATCCGCATGAGGCGAATCAAATGAGCAAAGATTATAAGGCAATATTAACCGCATTATCATAGGGAACTTTCATGAAAAAATTACTGCTATTTATTATGATTTTTTGTGTTTCGATAACGAGTTGTGCAGACAATTCTATTTCTTTACATGATTCTGATGGTAAATTATTAAAAATGACTTTTTTTAAGGATAAATGGGTAATTATAAATTACTGGGCTCCCTGGTGTGAAACATGTGTCGAAGAAATTCCTGAATTAAATAAATTTTATGAACATAATATCAATAAAAATGTTTTACTCTATGGTGTCAATTACGATCAACCTCCACGTTATGAATTACAACAAGCAGTTCATCAAATGGGAATCTCTTTTCCAGTTTTGTTAGAAGACCCTAATGTTTTATGGAATCTTGGAGAAATCGCGGTCATTCCAATGACTTTTATTATTAACCCACAAGGTAAAGTAGTGAAAAGAATCATTGGTTTAAATACGGAAGATTCTTTGCGTTCTATTATGAATGTTTATGTGCCAGCATCTTCTTCATAAATGAATAAATTTTTAATAATGCTTATTTTTATAATAAGTGGATTAGCCGGATTTTTTCTATCTCTATATTTGCATCGAAATAAAGAGGTGCAAATAATGGAGACTTATCATTATCCCGCTACATTTGTAAATCAATTAAAGGGAGATCCTGAAGCCGGTAAGAAAATTTTTTTAGAATTCTGCGGAGCTTGCCACAATGAAAACCCTTCAGTTGATGTAAACGCGCCCCGCATTGGAGATAAGATAAAATGGGGAGCATACCGAGATTTAAAAATGCCTACATTACTTAAACTTACCATTCAAGGAAATGGTGCAATGCCAGCGAGAGGCGGGTGCTTTGAATGTAGCGATGCGCAGTTGGAGATGGCGATACAGTATATTTTAGATAATTCTTTTTAGTGAGTCTTAGCCTGCAAACACTGCCATGCCAGCTAAAAACATCAGGGGTCTCTACACAACCGTCGTCCCGCGGCTTGTCCTAAGGGATCCAGAAAGCCTGCAATGCCGCTCTGGATCCCGCGGACAAGCCGCGGGACGACGAGTTCTTTGACTTGTGTAGAGACCTCTGTAAAAACATGCTGGCATGACATTACCTGCTTTCGAATTTTATCTTTCTTGTCTTTTTAAAGGACGCTCGAGAGTTTCTTCGGGTGTTGATTGCATTTCTGAAAGTGATTGTAAATATTCAATGGTATCTTTCGCATCTTCGATTTCTAATGCAATACATAGCATATCAACCCGAGCATTTTGATCATCGGTATTAAGCTTTTCTACATTCGACAATAATTCGGTAAAATAACCTAATCTTTCATATTGTTTCTCGATTCGTTTACTTATGCTTCTATTTTCTTCGCTTTCTTTAAATAAAAGGAATGGTTGATATTGATAAGTAAATGGAACCTCCGGCGGATTTGGACTTACAGAAGGTACTATCGTACTTATTGTCGAAGGAGTTGAGCTTGAACTTAATGTTTGTTGCATCGAAGTCGTACTGCTCATTTCTTTTCGTTTATGAGATGGAGTTTCTTTTGGTCCCGGAATAAATATACTTAACTCTTTTTCTCTTTGCGCCCTATATTGGGGGTCAATTATTTTGTTAATATGATTTGGATTGGAATCTAAAAATGCGAGATCATCTGCAAAGCTAACGTTAGCGTCTGAAAAAGTTAACACATAGCCGATTTTACCTTGGCTCGGATCTTTTTTCGTTCGAACCGTTCGTCCTATTTGTTGTTTCACCACATCTCCATTTTTTGCACTTTGAGCTATCACAGCATAGCCTAACTCATTATCACTATATCCAATTCTTAGCATTCCGACAGCAATGGCAACAGCCTTAGATTTTTCTTCAAGAAATTTTTTAATTTGCGTTGCTGAGGCTTTCTCATATTTTGAGTGAATAATGAAAACCTTTATATCATTTTTTTCGAAATTACGTTGAATAGCTACCAAATCTGACTTCGGTGGTATATAAACAATACCTTTATAATTAATTAACGGCTCGCCTTCTGGATGTAAATGCGTTTTCAACATTTGCGGTAAGTTTTCAAGTAAAGTTACAGCGTTTTCCTTTGAATATTTTTCTTTAAATTTGCGAATCAGCAAAGGAGCTAACACTTTTTTTATGACTGCTTCTTCACGTGAATATTCGAAAACTGGATTTTTCTGTTCTTCATGTGTTGGTGTTGCGGTGAAAGATAATCGTATCAATTGACCTTGTTCTTCGGAAAACTTTTTAATTTTTATCATATTTCTATCAGCAATAGTATGACTTTCATCTAGTAATAAAATGGCAGGATTAAAAGCATCTTTTGATTGTTCAATCGCTTTCAAAAAACTTTTTTGACAAAAAATAAAAACAATATTTTTATTTTTAAATGATTCATGATTAATTAAATCGACATTTACCGATTGTTGATCCGAGTATACGCATACAATGTGTTCTTCTTTAATAGGATTTGGGAATTTTGAACACACTTTTTTGAAATCATCATAAAATTGTTTTACCAAATCACGCGTAGGTGTCACTATTACAATAGGTCTGTTGAGACCAATTTCATGCATGCAATGCGCGATTGCAATTTGTAAAATAGTTTTCCCAGTTCCTGTTGCTAAATCAAATAACCCAAGTGTATTCTTATACACCATTAATTTTTTTAAAGCTGCCATTTGATGCGGCATTAAAATTGTTTTTAATTCATCAATTCTAAAAGCAATCATGCCTTGCAATTTTTTCATTAATGATTTTGTATCTAAATCATAATTTCCTAAAAGTTGGAAAGTAGGAGTTTTATTAAATTCTACATGTTGCGCTTCTGAGTGGTATTTTAATAAATCTGCATTTTTCACTTTTTCATTATATTTTTCTCTGTTAAGTAAATTTTGTTCGATAATTTTTTTCAAATGACCTAATACCGCTTTAACTCGCGTCATATCTTCAACGGAAGTATGAATATGTTGACTTAATTCATCAGTCAAATAAACTTTTACTTTTGCTTGGTTAAGTGTGACAAGACAAGAATTTTTCTGCGCATTCGTGCGAGTCAAGCAGAAATCACTCCTTGATAATTTAAGATATCCTTTTGTACCCTTTGGCTTAAATATTTCTTCCAGCATAAGTTGCATGTAATAATCTTCGCCCCAATAATTTGCACACGCGGCTGGGGGGAATAGTAAAACCATTTGCTCTAACGTTAAGTTTTCTCTAATTGCTTTCATGTTATACATAAATAATTTTGAGCCAAGCTCATTCAGCTTAATTTGTTTTTCAAAATAAGTTCGAGTGGGAACGCTGGTGCAAATGGTGGTATGCGCCATGTTTTGATCTAACATGCTAGAATAAAAAGAAACCCAAGGATGTGCTTTGTCTTCAGATTGCACCGAAATATTTTTGACATTATCATCCATCACCATGCAATGGCTTAATTTAAGATGATAAGCAAGCAGCATAGCCGATAAACGTCTGGATATTAAGAGTGGTAATTTATCGTTATAATTACCATGCGTTTTGGATTCTAATTTTGTGACCGAAAGAACAGTTAAATTATTATGATTTGTGTACGGAGAGATTGCTTCTAATTGTTCTTCTGGCACCACTAATATAGTTTGTACATCCTTATCTTCTGAAGATGGAATGAAAGCATTTTCTTTCCTACCTGCAAATATAAATATAACTTTCTTTTTATTAAAATCATCTAAGGTGCAGTGTGTTATCAATGTAGCTTCGAAATTCAGTGAATCATTATTAATTGTTATAGGAATTTCTTTCTGGTTATATCGGTTAAGACAAAAGTAAGTTTTTAATAATTCTAATTTAATTTCTGATTTGTATTGTTGTCGGGGGACAGGCTCACTAGGTCTTTCATAAGGCAATTGTTGTTTTGCTTCCTGCCCTAAATATCTTGAACCAATTCCTGCTGTTGGTATAAATTCATCTGATATTAAATTGGGTATTGTAGTACTATCAATTGTAAAACCTGTATCACTAGAGGATTCTTCTTTTGAATCAAGCCTGGTTGCAAAATCTTCTGATGTTTCTGAATTAAACCAGGATGCAAACTCTTTTTCGAGAGAGGAAGATTTAGTATCTTCCGGCGGAAATAAGCTTTCGAGGAAATTATCATCGACAGAATTGGAATCGCTGCTAGAAGAGCTCGAGCTACTAGATGAACTTGAACTGATTGATGAGTTGGAACTGGAACTATCAGTACCATTAGAACTAAAATGGTATTGCTTTTCAACATTAAAATTCATACCCCACTCGATGGGTGACTTAAAGGGTGAAAAACCATTACTAATATTGCTAGTGTCAAATGAAAATGAATCAAATAATGTTGAGGGACAATCAATTTCAAGTGAACGATTAAAATCGTCAAAAGCATTATCGACTAACAAAGAAGTTGATTGTTTTGAAAATTTATTTTCGAAGGGAATAGGACTTGGATTTTTTGAAATTAAATAAGGAAGTGGACTTGAAGGCTCATCAACAAGATTTATAAGATCATCGGGGTTAAAAATTTCGTGATATTTTTTTTCTTTGTCGACAAGTTTTTTTGCGGGATATCTCAGAATATCTATTAGGGGAGATCGTCGTACTTTAGAGGCGTAAAGGGATTCCCATGTCCAAGGATCTTCTCTCCTAAATATATAATTTTGTTTAATCATACGGCCAGTATCTTCCTCTATCCCAGGACCAGAAGCAACTGGCGCATCTTCGCCATTGTCACAATATACAAATTTTAAAAATTCAGGTGTTTTGCTCAATCGAGTATAAGTTGTAAAGTGACGCTGATACCTTATTGTATCTTCCGGACGAGTATCTTCAATGGTTCCTGATGCTAATCCGTTTAAATTTTTGGACATTAATGGGATTAGATTTTCATCAATAGGCTCAAAAGTATCTTCATATACATATGTGCCCCACGGTGGTATTCCATAAACATCGACCGGTTTTTGTGTATATAAAAAAGTATTTCCACTCTCATCCGTAAGTCGAAAAGTATTTAAGGGTTGAGACGGAATCTCTGGAAACATTATTTTTTGTTTCTTTTTCTCTTTCTCTTTGGGTTTATCATTGTTGTCCGAATTTGGTAAAGAATTGCGCTGCATATATTATGCTCTCTCGTTTATGTATGATAAATAGAGCAATAATATCTATTAAATTGATCAAAAACAATTAATTTGTTCAAATTATTATTTATTTTGTCAATTTTTGATGTTTTTTTTGCACAATAATGGTCCATTACATAGGTAGAGCCTTTTTGTCGCCAGAAGGTAATATTTTACTGATGAATTCCGGCAGCTTAAATTGCATAAAACTATGAAAAGATACCGGCGTTTGTTTAGCGGGTGCTTTTAAGGATTCGATGATTTCATCTCCTTTCATTTCAATAAAAATTTGAGCGAGTTCACCCGAAAAAACAAATTTTGGGTTTTCTAAGAATATAAGAGTTTCTAGGAAAAGTTTTTTCATGTAATGATCTTCATGATTTTGAAGTAATTTTTTTAATTCTGTCTCAATGAAAAAAGCTGGGGTTTTATAACAATTACCTAACCGTGAAATATAATTTTTCCACCATTCATTAAATTTATCCAATATATGTAATATCACAACATCATCGTCGTTATGATCTAATTCATATCTCATAAAACGTGTCGCATCGGCACTCGCATCCGTTTTAAATTTCGCCCATACTAGCATGTTATCTTCTTTGATATTCATAGGTAATGAAAAAAAGATATTTTGCAGAATAAATAATTTATGCATTAAATTATGATAAAAAATATTTTCGCTTGAAATAAATTTTTCTCGTTTTTCTCTATGCGTATGCATCAGTGATATTTTATCTTCTATAGTTTTTTCTTCATTCTCAGCTCTAGATAATTGCCCTTCGTATAGAATGTAATGAAAAGTCCCTTTTTTTCCTTGTCTTCCTGTTCTACCAAAAGCTTGTTTTTCTACACGTAAATTAATCGCCGGGAATGTCATAATGACATGTAATCCACCTCCTGCTTCTGCTTCCCTGGTCGTAATAATATCTGAACCGCGTCCCGCACAGTTTGTGGCGATTGTGGCAACGCCGGGACTTCCCGCAAGGCTTAAAATAATTTCGGCAGAAAGTGCTTGAACACCATTATAAAGCTGGAGTGATTTATTATTATTTTTAAGTAAAAATTGATTAAAAATTTTAGATTTTTCAATATCCTCACATAAAATTAGCGTAGGTCTTTTGGCCGCATTCATTTGTTGAATTTGTTTATTAACCGCAATGAGTTGTGCTTCTTCATCTTTTTCGATGATATGAGGTATTTGATTTTTTAAACTAGGTTTATATGAGGGAGAATCATAAGTATTAATTTTGTAAAGTTGTTGCAATTCATTCCTAGAAGATTCAGAGCCAAGCGTACCTGTCACGCCCGTCAAAATTTTATATTTATTAAAATATTCAATATGACTAATCGACCCAGTCGTTAATGATTCATTTTTTATAGGTAAATGATGTTTTGCTTCTAAAATTTGATGTAAGCCACCTTGCCAACGAGTCATTTCACTTGCAATTTGTCCCGTATGTAGTTTATCCACAATCTTAATACATGGGCCTGTTGAAGATTTGTTAGATTTTGTTTCATTATTATCAATAATATATTCTTTATTTTCAGAAAAAATTTGTGCGGTAAGTGCGCTTTTAAGCCACGTTTTGGCGAGCAGAGCATTAATCTCTATTCCTTGTGATTTTAATTCTGCTTGTAAATTTTCTTGGTTTTGATCTATTTTTTCAGTTTTTGAAACCCAATTCCAAATCATGCCATATACTTCTTTGGGGAATTCTTCGTCATTGTTTTTGGAGAGAATTGCTTGATTACGTTGCATATCGATAAACATGCTATCTACTTCGTCGACCACAGCGACATCGTAGGGACGTTTTCTTCTACCATCCCATTCACCTTGTGTTTCGCCGCGTAAATATGCAAATTCAAAATCAGAAATCGTACCGTACACAATATTATTATCAAAAAATTGGCTATTTTCTTGATTAATACTGTGCGAAACAGAAATTCCAAGTGATTCAAAAAAAGATTTAAATTTTTTGGCATCACGTATCGCCAACGTATCTGAAGTAGTGATGATATCAACGACATGTTGTTTTAAAACATAAAAAGCAGCGAGCATTGCAATAAGCGTTGATTTTCCTTCTCCCGTTTTGATTTGCGCGATGCGCCTTGGTTGATTGACCAATGCTAGTAAATTTAACATTTGAATATTATATGGATTAATATGTAGTGTTTCTTTTATTTGTAAACGAATAATAGCGATGAGCATTAATTCGGCATCTTCGTTTTTTTTGTCATGATCTAATGTTAGAAGAACACTTTTTAATTCTCGTTGAATTCCTAATCTACCTTCTATTAATAGCTTTTCTCCTAGTGATTTAATTCGAAAATATTTGCTTTCAATCTCTTTTAATTCAGTAGCAAGAACAGGGTATTCAACCTCATTCGATTTGGTTTGAAAATCATGTATTACTTCTTCGATAGGTCTTTCAGGGAATTTTAATTGGAATTCTTTCATGATGACGTCATGAATTTCATCTTTTATAGATGCGAAATCATCTTTATATTTGTCTATCAGTGCAAAAAGATTGTGGATCGAATCTTTTGATAATTGTAATGAATAATTAAATAGTACCAAAATATTTTCTTGCGATAATTTAAGTGTAATAATTTTTTTAATTAAAATGATAAAATTTTCTTTCCCGATAATAACTTCTATTTCCTGTGCCAAATCAAAAATTTGATTTATTAATATGTTGCCTATGTCAATCAGATAATGTAGTAACTGCATGTTGCAATTAATAAATTGAATATCAATTTCATTTTCTGATTCAATATACTCGTGGAAATAGGTTAAATAATTGAAAAATTTATCATTTGGACAATTTGCTGGTGTTGGGATATTGGCAAATGCAAATCGTAATAAATTTTTTAATAATTCATTTTTTTTATTTATCTGATTTATTAAAATAATATCAGCTATTCTAGTAATATTTGTCCATAATGATTGCGCATCGATGATGCTCTGCAAGAATGCAAGGGAATGATCTAATAGTTTATTTGAAATTAATGCTCTAATAATATCTCGTAAATTTTCAAATTTCTCATCGTCATAAATGAGATGAATGAGTAAAACTTTATTAAAAGTCATTTCGAACGTTTTTTGTTTCCATATGTCGAGGTATTTTTTACTATTATTAAATGAATGATTAAATAAAATTATATTTTGTTCTAGAAGCGAAAATATTTCATGATCTTTTAATGTATATTGATAATGCTGATGTTCCTTATATAATTTATTAACTTGTTCAGGATTTAAATATAATACATCAGAATTTTTCCTTTCAAGTATTTCGTTTATTTTTTTAATAGATTTTGGAATAAATAATTGAAGTATCACTTCTTTTGAAAATTCATCTATTGCACGAGTTAAATTAATTTTAGTGGTATATATTATTTGAAATTCAATCAAGGATTTTTTGAATTCAAGATCTCGATTAGAAGACTTATTGATTTCAAGAAGTTTCGTCACAAAAATAATACCCTCCAAAATACCTGCAGGGGGTTTTGATTTTATTGTTTTTTTAGCTTTTTCAAAAAGCTTTTGAATTGCTAATAATTCGTATGAGACAGATTGTGTGCTGTGAAGATGAGAATCTTTATGCTCAATCGACTTTAAACCGTAATGGGTATATTTGGCGATTTTATGATGATATTTAACTAACTTATTAAGAAGCTCACCAAGCCGAGAGATAGCGGTATAATAGTGATAATAATTATCAATATTTGGGTTGCTTTTTAATTCACTTTCAAAAAAAATTTTAGCTTTAGTAAATTGCCGTTCAGAAATATATTGAAGGCCTGAGTTAAAATCCCTTTTAGTCATCATGATGATGTTTCTCCGAATGTGTAATGTTTTTTTTCGTTAATTCATGCAATTTAAATTGCGATGATTGTATCAGAATGACATATTATATTAAAAAATAAAATAATTGAATAATTTTGAATAAAGGTATTGCTAAAATTAAAAATCATAATACAATTGGACACCTTAATATAAATGGTACATATATGGATATTCAATTATTTAAAAATAAAACTACAAAAGCAATTTTAGAATGCGGCTTACTTGATTCAAGAATGTCATTATCTTCAGAAATTTTTCTGAGAGAATTTGAAGAGATTTTTTCAAATAAAGAAATTTCTGATCATTTAAAGATGACTCAAATGACAGTGTTATTCGAAGGTTTTTATAATTCACTTTCTGATACTAATTTATTAAAACCTAAATTTTTAAATATTAGATTAGAAAGATGGAAACATCATTTTGGAACGCCTTTTATTGAATTTTTGATTACTTTTCAGAAGGAATTAGAACAAACTAAGAAAATTTTTATTGAAGAATCTTCATTTTCAACCAAGCCCTGGCACATTCTTGACTCAAAAAATCTTAATACCAATAAAGAAAATTTTATTTGTATGGATGAAAAATCTATTTCAAAAATCCCGGTGCCAGAAAAGAATGAAAAAAAAGGCGAATTCCTTAAAACTTATAATCACATGGGAGGGTTTACTACGACACCATCTGATCCTGTGTCTCGAAAATTTATAAAATTTATTGAAAAAAATAAAGAAAGTGTTGTGCTTGAAATTGGGGCTGCTTTTGGTGCTGCAACCTTGAAAGCATTATCCAAAAATGCAATAGTTTATTGTAATGATATTGATCCTCAAAATCTGGCAGTAGTGAAAAATCGTTATTTAAATCATTTAAACAATGAATCTAAAAAAGATGCAGAGAAAAGTTTAATTTTATTACCAGCGGCCTTTCCTGATGAATTAAAATTACCCAATAACTTTTTTGATGCTATCCTAATATGTCGAGTTTTACATTTCTTTCGAGGTGAAAAAATTGACGAATCTTTATCTCAATTATTTAAGTATTTAAAACCGGGCGGAAAACTCTTCGTTGTATGTGAAACACCATATTTAAAAAATTGGATTAAATTTATTCCTGAATATCAAAAGAGAGAATTAGAAGGGCAGGAATGGCCAGGTGAGATAAGTGATCCAGAAAATTTTGAAAATAGCGGATTTGTAGCATCATTACCTAAATTCGTACACTGGATTTCTAGAGATGTTCTTGCTAAATGTTTAAAAAAGGCCGATTTCGAAATAGAACATTTATCCTACATCGATAGGCAGGGTCAATTTCCAGAACAATTATTATTAGATGGCCGTGAAAGTATTGGAGCTGTTGCAGTTAAAAAAATTTAGCCATGTGAGATTGATAAGGAGTAAGGTAATGCAAATGATTCGAAGAATATCTGAAATATTTAAGGAATTCATCTCAAATAAAATAATTGAACCTTCTTATGAGATTTTGGATATTTACGAATGTAAAAAAACGCACTTTATCAAAGCTCAAATTAAATTATCAGGTAGACACATTATCGAAAAAAATATTAGTGAAATTGTTACCGATCTTACTTTTTTGGAAGAATTTGATAAAAAAACTATTAGGACATTAACATATTTGGCTACGGTCGAAAAAATGAAACCTGATTATTCTATAGTGGTGCAAAAATTAGGAGATGAAGTTGACAATTTTATTTTAGAAATTCGCTCAAAAAAAACAACACAAATAACAAAAAAAACAGCTTATGAAGTATCAAAAAACAAGCTGTTGCTTCAGCAATTTAGTCCTGTTGATGCAAACAGGATTGGATATTTAGCCGGTGTTCAAGAAACAGTAAAAGAATATAAAATGAAAGCTCCTCAAAAAAATAGAGAAAATAAATAATGTTAAGCAATGCAGTATTTGATTCTCTATCAAGAAAAAATCAATATAAATATCCTTATATTTTTCTGGGGTTATATCTTACTTTTATGTTGGCAACGGTTTGTTTGGCCAATAAATTAACTATAATACATCATTGGATTTTACCAGGTGGAATTTTTGTTTTTCCATTTACTTTTTGTATTTGTGATATTGTAGGGGAAGTATACGGTTATGCATACCCAAGGATATTTATTTGGATAGGTGTTTTAGCTGAATTATTTTTTTCATTAATTGTAATTAGTGTTTCTCATACTTCGGCACCTATATACTTTACTAACGCAGATGCTTATAAAGTAGTTTTTGATCCAACTTTTAGATATGTTTTATCAGGGTTAGCTGGATTAATTGTGGGGGAATTTATAAATATTTATTTACTGGCTAAATTTAAGATAGCATTAAGGGGCAGATTTTATATTGTCAGAAGTTTATTTTCAACTTCTCTTGGTCAAGTATTGCTAACCATTATAGTGGATTTATTAAATTATACAGGTAAAATGCCAACATTAGATTTAATTTCAATGATGATTTCAGGTTTTTCTTGGAAAATTGTTTTTGCTTTAATGTTGGTTTTTCCTTCCTGGTTTTTAGTGCGATATCTTAAAAAATCAGAAAATATTGATCATTTTGATATTTTCACTAACTTTAATCCTTTTATTTTTAACCTGAATAATAATATTTAAAATTGTAATCTAGCTTCAACCAAGGTAGCTACTATTTTATCATGTAAAAAATTTAATTTTATCAAATTAGCATCTCCATTTTTTTTATCTTGTTTAAGATAATATTTAGAATGATCAACGAATAATCGGTTGAAAATGACTAAGTCTAATTTTTTGATGTATATAAGCACGAAATCTCTATCTTTGGCAGTTTTAGAAGGATCAAAAATTAAAATGGACTGTTCTTGAAAAAGTGGTTCCATATGTGAATCACTTAATTTTAATGCGAAGGCGTTTTCATCAATTAAATGATTTAAAATAACTTCATCGAATTTCAATAAATTATTTTTGGCCCTTTTCCATTCTTTTGCATGGTCCCAAGGAATTATTGGCACTGTCGATATTTTCAAGCTGGATTTAATTTTTTCTGAGAAAATTGGCGAGAGGGAAATCGCTCCAGTTAATTGCGAAATAGAGATCGAAAAAAAATCAGCAAGCGCAGTTAATGCTTGCCGTCTAGGTCTTTTCGTTTTTCCTTCAACGATATGATGTAGGGTTGGTTGAGGAATATTGGTTTCTCTAGCGAGATCGCTTAATGATAAATCGCCATGTAACTTTAATAGCCTTTGAAGGTTCTCACTGATTGTTTGTTTCATTTGCTTCCCAAAGAAAAAAATGAATAAAATATTCAAAAAAACATTGACATTAAGCATGTTTAAGCTTTAAATGAATAAAAATGAATAAAGTCAGCTATTTTTTAAAATTCTCAATTATTAATATTAACATGGAGTTTTTAGAATGTCAGGACCATCTTCGATACAACAAGAAATTCAAGTTAATTAAGGAGCAAATAATGTTTTATGGAATATCAAATCCTACTTATAATTTAAACTATAAGCCTCCGCAGTTTATCCCAGCCAAACACGAACGTCTTCTTTTAAAAGTATTTTTGTTAAATCAATTACATCAAATTTTATGTGAGATATTTAGTAGGCAGTTAAAAACTGATAATAGCTATTTTTCAAAGGAGATTTACGAAATGGATACTAAAATAATTCAGTTACTTATTCAAAGTATTACTAATACGGAAGAATATACCTTAGAGGG